>DNMS01000172.1:208-348 GCA_003488105.1 Rhodospirillaceae bacterium | reverse complement strand
CGCGCGATCTCGGTCTTGCCGACGCCGGTCGGCCCGATCATCAGGATGTTCTTGGGCAGAACTTCTTCGCGCAAATCGTCGTCCAACTGCTGACGCCGCCAGCGGTTGCGCAGCGCGATGGCGACCGCGCGCTTGGCGTC
>DNMS01000172.1:0-197 GCA_003488105.1 Rhodospirillaceae bacterium | reverse complement strand
TGGCGGTCCAGTTCGGAGACGATCTCGCGCGGCGTGAAGCTGGAGGTGCCGGCGCCCAGGGTATCGTCCAGGCTGCGCGGGGCGGATTTCATGTCGGCGGGCTCGGTCATAAGGCCTCGATGGTCAGGTTGGAATTGGTGTAAACGCAGATCCCGGCGGCCACACCCATGGCCTTTTCGGCAATGGCGCGGGCGTCC
>DNMS01000187.1:2330-5073 GCA_003488105.1 Rhodospirillaceae bacterium | reverse complement strand
GCGCCGGGCCAAGCCCAGCGCCCGACCACGCGGCCGCTGCCATCCCGTCCGCCCTCAAGGTCCGGGCGGACCAAGACGCAGCCGACCGCCGGATTGGGCCAGGCATTGCCCAGCCCGCGCCGGGCCAAGCCCAGCGCCATGACCATGAACCGCCGGTCGTGTTTGGTGAATGGCTTAGTCGTCTTCGCCACTTAAATTCTCGACGAAGGCCTCAAAATCCTTGGCCTCGCGGAAGTTTCGGTAGACGGAGGCAAAGCGGACGTAGGCGACCTGATCCAGATTGGCCAGATTCTCCATAACCATTTCGCCGACCACCTTGGAGGGAATCTCGTTTTCCCCCAAAGTTTCCAGCCGGCGCTGTATGGAATTGACGATCCGCTCGATACGGTCTTCGTCTACCGGGCGTTTGCGCAGCGCGATGTGCAGGGAGCGCGACAGCTTGTCACGGTCGAAGGGTGTCTTTTCGCCGTCCTTCTTGACGACCACCAGTTCGCGCAGCTGGACCCGTTCAAACGTCGTCCAGCGGGCACCGCAGGCCGGGCAGAAACGCCGACGGCGAACGGCCGAGCCGTCTTCGGTCGGCCGGGAATCCTTCACCTGAGAATCGTCATGTCCGCAGAATGGGCACCGCATCGGTCACTACTCCCCAATATTTTGTATGTTGTACCCGCCCGGTTCTAAACAAGCCGTTACCGGCCTAGACGTTCGAATAGATCGGAAAATCCCGACATAGCCGCCCCACGGCCTCGGCCGCCTTGGCCTCCGCCGCCGAATTGTCGTTCGGATTGGCCGCGACGCCATCCAGCACGTCGGCGATCAGGTTGCCGATTTCGCGGAACTCCCCCTCGCCGAAGCCGCGCGTGGTGCCCGCCGGCGTGCCGAGCCGGATGCCCGAGGTCACCGTCGGCTTTTCCGGATCGAACGGCACGCCGTTCTTGTTGCAGGTCATGCGGGCATTTTCCAGGGCGGCCTCGGCCGCGACCCCGGTCAGCCCCTTGGCACGCATGTCGACCAGCATCAGATGCGTGTCCGTGCCGCCGGCGACGATATCGAAGCCGCGGGAAACCAGCGTTTCCGCCAGAACCCGGGCATTGGCGACGACGCGCGCCGAATAGTCTTTGAATTCAGGGCGCAAAGCTTCGCCGAAAGCCACCGCCTTGGCGGCAATTACGTGCATTAGCGGCCCGCCCTGCAGGCCCGGGAACACGGCCGAATTGATCTTTTTGGCGATCGCTTCGTCGTTGGTCAGGATCATGCCGCCGCGGGGCCCGCGCAGCGTTTTGTGCGTCGTCGTGGTGGCGATGTCCGCGTAGGGGAACGGGCTGGGATGCACTCCCGCGGCGACCAGACCCGCGAAATGCGCCATGTCGACCATCATCAGGGCGCCGACCTTGTCGCAGATCTCGCGGAACTTGGGGAAATCCAGGGTGCGCGGATAGGCTGAACCGCCGGCGATGATGATCTTGGGCTTGTGTTCCATGGCCAGGCGCTCGACCTCGTCGAAATCGACCAGCGCGTCCTGTCGGCGCACGCCGTACTGCACGGCATCAAACCACTTGCCGGACATGGCGGGCGGCGCCCCGTGGGTCAGGTGGCCGCCGGCGGCCAGGGACATGCCCATGATGGTCTCGCCCGGCTTGACCAGGGCCAGCATCACGGCCCCGTTGGCCTGCGCCCCGGAATGGGGCTGCACGTTGGCGAAACCGCAGTTGAACAGCTTCTTGGCCCGGTCGATCGCCAGGGTTTCCGCGACGTCGACGAATTCGCAGCCGCCGTAATAACGCCGTCCGGGATAGCCCTCGGCGTACTTGTTGGTCATGACCCCGCCTTGGGCCTCCATGACCGCGCGGGATACGATGTTTTCGGACGCGATCAGTTCGATCTTGTCCTGCTGGCGTTTCAGCTCGGCGCGCTCGGCGGCGTAAAGCTCCGGGTCCGTCTCGGACAGGGGCGCTTCGAAGAAGCGGTTGAGGGAGGGATCGGCGTATTTCGGGGTATCGGCGTCGGGCATGGCGGGTTCTCGGTCCTTGAAGTTCGGTTGCAGCGCCCGGACGCCGTCGGCAGCGGGCGCGAATGTTCAGGCTATGTGGTGGGCCGGCCCTAGGCCGGGGTGGACAGCTTGTCCACGCGGCGGCCGTGGCGGCCGCCCTCGAAGTCGGTTTCCAGGAATATTTTAAGGCAATCCTTGGCCGTTTCGGCGCCGATCATACGGCCGCCGAAGCAGATTACGTTGGCGTCGTTGTGCTGGCGGCACATACGGGCCCCGAGCGCATCATGGATCAGGGCGGCGCGGACTTCCGGATAGCGGTTTGCAGCAATGGAAATGCCGATGCCGGAGCCGCAGACCAGAACGCCCAAGCCGGCCTTGCCGTCGCGGATGGCCTGGGCCATGGCGAAGCCGAAATCGGGGTAATCGACCGAGTCCTCGGAATTGGTGCCGAGGTCCAGGACCTCATGGCCCATGTCGGCTAACTGCTTGAGCAGATCGGTTTTTAGGGCGAAGCCGGCGTGATCGCAGGCGATGGCGATGGGTTTGGTGCTCACGGGTGTCTACCTAGCGCTTTTGGAAGGCTGCGTTCGTCCGGCGGCAGTGATACCACATCTCGATTTTGGCCGCTACACGAACACAAGGGCTCTGCGCCGCTCCAGATGTAGAAAACACAGGCCCGGCGCGCAACATGTGGAAAAACCGGCGGCGGAAATCAAGCACCGAATTGTTCGGGAACAAACCCGCGACAGGCGG
>DNMS01000187.1:0-2226 GCA_003488105.1 Rhodospirillaceae bacterium | reverse complement strand
TAACCCGCGACAGGCGGTAGGCGACGCCGACACCCATGGCACCGGCGTCGCCTGTACTCGGAAGTTGCGTGCCCTGCTCTACTTGGCGCCGGTAAGCGCGTCGTAGCTGGTCATCAGGTTACGGTAATCGGGAATATGGTTGGAGAACAGCGTGGCCAAGCCTTCGACGTCGTTGCGCCAGTCACGGTGCAACTCGCAGGCGGCGCCGAACCAGGTCATCAACTGAGCGCCCGCCTGAGACATGCGGTCCCAGGACGCCTGACGCGTCAGTTCGTTGAAGGTGCCCGAGGCGTCGGTGATGACGAAGACGTCAAACCCCTCCTCGATCGCCGACAAGGCGGGAAAGGCGACGCAGACTTCGGTGACGACGCCGGCGATGATCAGCTGTTTCTTGCCGGTCGCCTTGACGGCCTTGACGAAATCTTCGTTATCCCAGGCGTTGATGTTGCCGGGACGGGCGATGTAGGGCGCGTCGGGAAACTGTGCCTTCAATTCGGGCACCAGCGGGCCGTTCGGGCCGGTTTCGAAGCTGGTGGTCAGAATGGTCGGCAGATTGAAGTATTTGGCCATATCGCCGACGGCCAGCACGTTATTCTTGAATTTGTCCGGATCGATATCGCGGACAAGGGACAGCAAGCCGGCCTGGTGATCGACCAGGAGGACGGCGGCGTTGTCTTTGTCGAGACGAACATAGGGTTTGGACATGTGATGCTCCTTCATTGCTTGGTTGATAAAAGGATGGGCGGTTGATCGTGGGTAATGAGGAGACTGTAATTTCGAGACAATATTGCCGATAGATGGCAAAATAGCATATCATTGTCCCAAATATGGAACGATGGATGCCCGTAATGCAGGATTTGAACGATCTGTTCTATTTCGCCCAGGCCGTCGACCACGGCGGTTTCGCACCGGCCGGGCGGGCCCTCGGCCTACCCAAATCGAAACTGAGCCGCCGGGTGGCGGCGCTTGAGGGCAGGTTGGGCGTGCGTCTGATCAACCGCTCGACCCGGACCTTCGCCGTTACGGCGCCCGGGCGGGTCTATTACGACCACTGCAAGGCCGTGCTGATCGAGGCTGAGGCGGCGCAGGAGGCCGTGGACTCCCTGCGCGCCGCGCCGCGCGGCGTGATCCGCATGACCTGTCCGACGACCATCCTGCACGCCAACGTGGGCGCCATGCTCGCTGACTTCATGACCCTGTATCCGGAGGTCACGGTCGTTCTCGAAGGCACTAACCGGCGGGTCGACCCCTTAAGCGAGGGGATCGACCTGGCGATCCGTGTGCGGCCGCCGCCCCTCGAAGACAGCGATTTGGTGATGCGGGTTTTTTCCGACCGCGGCCAAAGCCTGGTGGCAAGCCCTTCTCTGCTGTCGGTCCACGGCCGGCCGGCAACCCCCTGCGCGTTGGGCGGTTGGCCTAGCCTGGGCGTCGGTGCGCCGCAGCAATCCCATGTCTGGACCTTGTTCGGCCCGGACGGCGCCGAGGAGACGGTGCCCCATCGGCCGCGGTTCGTGACGACGGACATGATTGCCTTGCGGGATGCCGCCATTGCCGGTGTCGGTGTGGTCCAGCTGCCGCTTTTGATCGTGCGCGGGCAGTTGGAGGACGGCAGTCTGGTCAAGGTCCTACCGGACTGGACGCCGCGGCGCGAGATCGTCCATGCCGTGTTTCCGACGCGGCGCGGCATGCTGCCGTCCGTGCGGGCGCTGCTGAATCATCTGGCGGCGCGGTTCGCCGCCCTTGACGAGGATTGAGCCGGACCGGGATCAGGCCAGTAGGTCCGTGCGTCCGGGGCGCCCCGCGCCCAGAATTTGGGCGCGGCGCTTGCGCAGAACGTACCTCAGCTTTCGCACCGCCAGGTTCTTGACCATGGATTGGGAATATCTGGCATCGCAGATGGAGACCACTTCGACGCCCGTGCGCGGATCGATGGCGGTGACCCGCACATAGCGTCCCTTGGGCTGGAATTCGAACAGCACTTCCGGCAGGTAAACGTCGTCTTGCGTGGCCACGCCAGAGCCCTTGTCCATCGGTCGAAACCCGACCGTTCACCCCGTTCCGACTACATGTTCCGGCGATATTGCCCGCCCGCGTCGAACAATGCATCCGTGATCTGACCCAGGGAACACGATTTCACGGCCTCCATCAAGGCGGCAAACAGGTTGCCGTCCGACGCGGCGGCGGCCTTCAGGTTGGCCAGCGCCGCCTGGGCATCCTCGCGCCGCG
>DNMS01000111.1:11516-12374 GCA_003488105.1 Rhodospirillaceae bacterium | reverse complement strand
CGTGCGGCGGGCTTCGGCTCGCCGCACGCCTCTTTTTTGGCCTGACGTCCCGACGATCTCGCCGCCTTGTCACACCCGCCGCCGGTATCCCGCCCGCAGGCGGATTTTCTGTCTCCCGTGCCATAAGGAAAGACGGTTTGCGGTTGTCCCGCATGTTCTGCTACAACCTTGAAAACCCTGCCCAGACGATATGTTTCCGGGTACGGTGATAATCAACGTTTTGAGGGATTGTTAATCTGTTCAGGCTCTACTTGCTTGAACAGTTGGGCTTTTTTTGGATGACCGGATCAAGACCGGCACACTGGGACAGGAATGGCAGGTAAGACCGACCCCATCCATTTTGTCGCGGTCGATGACGACCCGATGATCCTTGACGCCATCGCCTCCATGCTGGAGGCGGCGGGTCATCGCGTCACCGCGTTCACGGACTCCAAGGAAGCCATGGACAAGATGGTCTCCCTGGCCCCTGACTGCGTCATCTCGGACCTGATGATGCCGGATGTCGACGGCTTCCAGTTGTGCAAGTTCGTGCGCGGCCACGAAGGCCTTGCCGACACGATTTTCATCGTGCTGACGGCGAAAAGCTACGAATTCGACGTCAACCGCGCCTACGAATTCGGCGCCCACGGTTTCATCCGCAAACCCATCGTCGCGGCAACCTTTCTCGACAAGGTTAATCGCATCCTGCGCGACGACATCGAACTGTCGTTCTGGGGCGTGCGTGGCACCCTGCCCGTTTCCGGCGAAGGCAGCTTGAAGTACGGCGGCAATACGAACTGCGTGACCTTGCAATTCCCACGCGATCAGATTTTCATCTTCGATGGCGGCACCGGGATCAAGACCTTCGGCGACAAGCTG
>DNMS01000111.1:0-11371 GCA_003488105.1 Rhodospirillaceae bacterium | reverse complement strand
CACATCAACGCCATTCCGTTCTTCGCGCCCTTGTACCGCCAAGGCAACGAGTTTCAGATTCTCGGCGCCAATCAGGGCGACATTTCCATCCGCGAAATCATCTCGGCGCAGATGGACGGCGTATACTTTCCGATCACGCTGAAGGAATTCGCCGCGCGGGTCTATTTCCGCGACCTGGAGGAAGAGGAATTCGAGGTCGACGGCATCCGCGTGAAGACGAAGCTTCTGAGCCATCCGGGCCAATGCCTGGGCTTCCGCATCGAATACAACGGCCGCGCCATCTGTTACGTCACGGACAACGAAATGTTCCTGGAAAACAGCGACGGTTATAACCCGCATTACGAGGAAAAACTGGCCGAGTTCGTGACGGGCGCCGATGTTCTGATCACCGATTCAACCTATACGGACGCCGAATACGCCACCAAGGTGACTTGGGGGCACTCGTGCATTTCCAAGGTTGTCGAACTGGCCGACCGGGGCAAGGTGAAGACCCTCTACCTCTACCACCACGATCCGGATCAGGACGACGCGGCCATCGACGCCAAGCTGGAAACGGCCCAGACCCTATTGAAGGAGCGGGGCAGCGACACCATCTGCATCGCGCCCAAAGAACGCGATACCTTCTATATCTGATTTTCCCGCGTTTGATCCGCCCTACCCGGCCGCGCCGGGCGCCAGCCTTATGAAAGGATCCCCCACATGACCGGAACCGTTGAAGCCCGTTTGAAGGACCTGGGTATCGAACTGCCCAGCCCGTCGGCCCCCGCCGCCAATTACATTCCCTACACCGTCGTCGGGTCGACCGTGTTCGTGTCGGGCCAGGTCTGCGTGTGGAACGGTGACATCATGTGCCGGGGACGTCTGGGCGAGGACGTCTCGACCGAGGACGGCTATCAGGCGGCCCGGGTCTGCGGCCTCAACCTTATTTCGCAAGTTCGCGAAGCCTGCGGCGGGGATCTGGAGCGCGTGGTGCGGGTCGCCAAATTGGGCGGTTTCGTCAATTCGGCCGCTGGCTTCACCGATCAGCCCGAGGTCATCAACGGTGCTTCCGATCTGATGGTCGAAGTGTTCGGCGACGCCGGCAAGCATGCCCGCTTCGCCGTCGGCGCACCGTCCCTGCCCCGCGGCGTGGCGGTCGAGGTCGATGGGATTTTCGAAATCCGCTGACCCGGCGTCGGCGCTCAGCGCGTTATCAGGCGCTCTAAGAATTCCAACATCCGCACTTTGGCCGCCGGGTCCTTGGCAACCACGTGCAGGTTTCCCGTAAGCCCCAGGACCTGCATCCCCGTCGTGCCCACGTAATCCAGACATTTGATCGGCCGCCCCTTGCGCCAGGGGTCGTTCTCCGAATAAACGGCGAGTGCCGGTTCTTCAGCCGGCCCCCTGTAGCCCGTGGAACATCGCGTGCCGCTCATGATGCGGCCCTTGAAGGCACTGCCCGGATAGGACGCGACGGCGTTGGAGCCCTGGGAATGGCCGAACAGGAAGATGTTGTTCCAGTCGACCCAGGAAAAGTCCTTCAAGCCGATAAGAGCCCGGTCCAGTTCCTCAAGCCGCCAAGCGATAACGTTCTTGTAGATTCCCTTCGGCCCGGCGCGGGAATGGGTCTTCGAATCGCAAGTCCTGACGCGCGATGGCCGGGCAAAGCTGTCGGGCGCGACGACGACGAAGCCCGCTTCGGCCAGCATGCCGGCATTGGTGCTGCCCGAATTCCCAAACCCGCCGCAGCCGTGCAGATAAACCACCACGGGCCGGGGCGGCCCCTTGGCCAGGCCGTCCAGCGCCCGCGCCACGGACACCAGATNNGGCCAGCATCCCGGCGTTGACGCTGCCCGAATTGCCGAACCCGCCGCAACCATGCAGATAGACCACCACGGGCCGGGGCGAGCCCTTAGCGAGGCTGTCCAACGCCCGCGCCACGGACCCAAGGTCGCGCAGGCCGCCCAGCACGCCCGTGCCCAGGGGATTGGCGTCGGCGGGCACATAGAAATGCGCCCGTTCCCAGGTGCGTTCGATCGCCTGGGGGCCGAGGGATTCCGACGGCACTTCGTCCATGCCGGCACCGGCGGGGCCGGACGCCATGACGAGACCAAGAACAAGAGAAAGCAAAAAGGGCCGCACGCGCATCACACCACCCTCCATAACGCGGTTGCCGATCGTGAACCGCGCGCGCAGATTAGTCCTGATGGAACCCGCCGAGAATAGAGAAATGAAGCGCGTCGTCTCGCTGCTGCCGAGTGCGACGGAAATCGTCGCGGCGCTGGGCTGCGCGGACTGGCTGGTGGGACGGTCCCACGAGTGCGACTTCCCGGACGGAATAGAAGCCCTGCCCATCTGCACCGCCCCGCGCCTGGACCTGTCCGGCAGCAGCGCAGAGATCGACGCCAAGGTGAAGGCCGCCGTGGTCGACGCCGCGTCCGTCTATGAGGTCCTGCAAGGGCCGCTCGCCGAATGCGCGCCCGACGTCATCATCACCCAGGACCAATGCGAGGTCTGCGCGGTCAGCCTGGCCGATGTCGAGGCCGCGATCTGTACCTGGGCCGGCACGCCTGCGCGAATCGTGTCACTGAAACCCATGATCCTTTCCGACGTGTTCGCCGATGTGGAACAGGTCGCCGATGCCCTGGGTTTAGCGGACCACGGCCGCGCCGTGGCGAACGACCTGCGCAACAGGGCGCGGGCGCTGACCGTCATGCCCGCCGGTCCCCGTCCCCGCGTCGCCTGCATCGAATGGACGGCCCCCTTGATGGCAGCGGGTAACTGGGTCCCCGAATTGGTCACCATGGCGGGCGGTGAGGACGTGTTCGGCCGGGCCGGCGAACACGCCCCCTGGATCACCTGGGAGGATTTAAAATCCGCCGATCCCGACGTCATCGTATTCATGCCCTGCGGCTTCGGCCTGGAGCGTTCGGCACATGAAGCGCGCCTGCTTATGGACGCGCATCCGGATTTCAAGGCTCTCAAGGCCGCCTGTGCGGGCCGCGTCTATGCGACCGACGCCAACAGCTATTTTAACCGGCCTGGGCCGCGATTGGTGGAGAGCCTCTCCTTGTTGGTCGCCGCATTCGGTGGACAGGGCTTGCCACCAGGCATTGAACGAATGGTAGATTGACCCATGCCCGACGGACGCGACGCGGTCGCCATCAAGATCATTAAATCTCTCTCCGAGGTCTCGTCCGAGGCCTGGGATGCCTGTGCCGGAACGGACAATCCTTTCGTCCGCCACGCCTTTCTATCGGCGCTGGAGGACTCCGGATCGGCCACGGGGGAAACCGGCTGGCTCGGCCAGCATCTGGTGATCGAGGATCCGGCCGGCGGCATTGCCGCCTGCGCGCCGCTGTATCTGAAAAACCATTCCTACGGCGAATACGTGTTCGACTGGGGCTGGGCCGACGCCTATGAGCGCGCCGGCGGTCGCTATTACCCCAAGCTGCAATGCGCCGTGCCGTTCACGCCGGTAACCGGGCCGCGCCTGCTGGTCAATCAGGCCCTGCCCGACGGTCAGCACCGCGAGATGCGCCTTGCCCTGATCGCCGGCATGGCGCAACTGGCGCAGAACCTGGGCGTGTCGTCGCTGCACGTCACCTTCCCCACCGAGGATGAATGGGAAGCGTTTGGATCAGCGGGCTATCTGCAACGCATCGGCCAGCAATTCCACTGGGAGAATAAGGGATTCAAAACCTTCGACGACTTCCTGGACGAGTTGTCGTCACGCAAACGCAAGAATATCAAGAAGGAGCGCCGCGCCGTCCACGACGCCGGCCTGGACATCCGCGTCCTTGAAGGCAGTGACATCACCGAGGCCCATTGGGACGCCTTCTTCCAGTTCTATATGGACACGACCGACAAGAAATGGGGCCAGGCCTATCTGACCCGCCGCTTCTTTTCCCTGCTGGGAGAACGTTTGGGCCGGGCCGTGGTCCTGATCGTGGTGGAAAAGGACGGCCGGCCCGTGGCCGGTGCGCTGAACCTGCGGGGCGGCGACACGCTCTACGGCCGCAACTGGGGCTGCGTCGCCGACTACAAATTCCTGCATTTCGAAGCCTGCTATTACCAAGCCATCGACTATGCCATCGCGCACGGCCTGAAGTGGGTCGAAGCCGGGGCCCAAGGCCCCCACAAGGTCCAGCGCGGCTACCTTCCGCGCCGCACATTTTCCGCCCATTGGATCGCCGATAAGGGCTTTCGTGATGCCGTTTCCGGCTTCTTAAAGGACGAATCCAGGGGAATCGAGCGGGAAATGTCCGCCTATGGGGCGTTCTCCCCCTTCAAAAAATCAGAATAAAATCAATTTTATAGACAAATTTTTCAAAAATCGCGCGCAAGTGTGATGCCGGTCACGTTTCCTTTACCAATATTCCCTAAAGTAAAGGGGTTATGGAACGCTATGTGCAAATTTACCTGCTGACCGCCGCCACCCTCGTCGCGGTGCTGCTGCTGTCGGCGGCGGCCATCGCGGCGCCCCGCGTGCCCGATGCGGAAGGCATGGGGATCAACCCCCTGATCCGCACGGCGGCAGCCTTGGCACCGGGCGCGGACTGCATCCGCCACGGCCGCACGGGTACGGGTGAAGTCCTGGTCAACAAATGCAATGCCTGCATGGTGGTCGGGGTGACCCGCCTGCGCCAAGGCTATTCCAACCCGGAAGTGCGCAAGTTCAACGTCATGGCCAATATGACCCTGCCCCTGCCGTTCCGCGGCCCGGGCCGGACCAGCCTGGGGTCCATCTATCCCTGCGATCAGGCCAATCTGGTGAAGCCGGAAACGCTCGTCGACGACAGCGACAAGAAATGCATCACCCTTGAAACGGACAAGGGCAACGGCGGCGTGTTCCTGGTAAACAACTGCCGCGCCTGCCGCGCCGCCCAGGTCATTCGTATGGCCGCCAACGGCAAGCCGCTGGGCAGTCAGTCCTACGTCATCGGCGCCAAGGGCAATCTGCGTTTGTCGTCGCAGGGTGCGTCCATGGTCGGCCTGACCCGCGAAGCCGACTGCCCGCAGGTCGTCGGCCGCTAGGTCTTCTCCCAATTCTGTAAAATCTGTTCCGCCGTGCGCAGTGCCAGCGGCGCCCGTGTGCCCGTGGTCATGCCGTCGGCAAGGATCGGCAGCAACACCTGGACCCCGCCAAGGGGATCGTCCGCCACGAGGCCCCGCGCCTTGACCTGCGGCTGATCCGCGACGCCCGCGTAATCGGCGACCGGCTGCACGCAGGTATCGACGCCATCCAACAAGGCAAGCCAATGGTCCAAAGGCTGCCCGGCAAGATGGCCCGCGACCTCGGCGATCAGGTCCGCTTGCGGTAACCCTTCCCACTGACGCGGAACCCAACCATCGCGGCCGACGGCGCGGCAGAAATTTTCCCAGAACCGGGGTTCCAGATTTCCCAGCGTCAATTCCCGCCCGTCGGCGCAGGCATAGACCCGGTAGCACGCGGCCCCGCCCGTCAACAGCGCGGCGCCCCGTGCCTTGCCCAGACCAAGCTTTTCCGCGGTCAGGCCGATGGCCTGCCAGGACAGCACGCAATCCGACATGGCGACGTCCAGAAAGGCGCCCTGCCCGTCCCGGCCCCGGCGCACCAGCGCCCCCAGAATGGCGAGCGCCGACATCACCGCCCCGGCGCAATCGGCCATGGGCGGCCAAGCCATGGCGGGCCCGTCCGCCGTGCCGGCCTGACTGAGGGCGCCCGTGGCCGCCATGTAGTTCAGGTCATGCCCGGCGGACTGACGCAGCGGCCCCGTCTGCCCATAACCCGTCAGCGCGCAATAGACCAACCCTGGGTTCAGATCCTTGGCCGCGCTGTATCCGAAGCCGAGCCGGTCCATCACCCCAGGCCGGTAGCTTTCGAGCAGAACGTCGGCGCCCCGGACCAAGTCCCGGAACGACGCCCTGCCGGCGTCGGATTTAAGGTCAAGACGAGTCACCGTCTTGCCGGCGTTGAGCACGTGATAGAAGGGTGAGGCGTCGCCGCCTTCGACAACGCCGGGGTCGAGCGGTCCCGCCGTGGGATCAAGGTGGCGCTGCGGGTCGCCCGCGGGCGGCTCGACCTTCACCACCTCCGCCCCCAGGTCGGCAAGCACCTGGGCCGCCAGCGGTCCCGGCAGATATTGGCTGAGATCGAGAACACGGATCCCGGCAAGGAAGGAAAACGCCATAAATCCGGCTCCACCGTTTCCGGAACCTAACCCAATCGTCACCCCCGCGAAAGCGGGGGTCCAGGAAAGCGGAGGGCTGGATTCCCGCTTTCGCGGGAATGACGGCAAGAAGTCTTTATTCCACCAAGGCCGGAACCTTGCCCTTCTTGCGCTTGGCCGGCAGGCGGGTCGATCCCGGTTCGGGGAAATCAAACACCAACTTGTCGTCGTCGACACCGACCAGGACGATGCCGCCCTTGACCAGTTTGCCGAACAACAATTCCTCGGCCAGGGGCTTCTTGATGTTCTCCTGGATCACGCGGCTAAGCGGCCGCGCACCGAACAATTTGTCGAAGCCCCGTTTGGCCAGCCATTCGCGCGCCGCGTCGGTCAGCTCGATCACCACGCCCCGGTCCTCAAGCTGCAATTCCAGGTTCATGATGAACTTGTCGACGACGCGGGCGACGACTTCCGACGTCAGCGCCGCGAAGGGAATGATGGCATCCAGGCGGTTGCGGAACTCGGGCGTGAACATGCGCTCGATCGCTTCCGTATCCTCACCCATGCGGGTTTCCCGTTCGAACCCGATGGCCGGCTTGGCCAGGTCGGCCGCGCCCGCGTTGGTGGTCATGATCAGGATCACGTTGCGGAAACTGACGGACTTGCCGTTGTGGTCGGTCAACTTGCCGTGGTCCATGACCTGCAGAAGGATATTGAACAGGTCCGGATGCGCCTTTTCGATTTCGTCCAGCAACAGCACGCAATGGGGCTGCTGATCGACGGCGTCGGTCAACAGACCGCCCTGATCAAAACCGACATAACCCGGAGGGGCCCCGATCAGACGCGAAACGGAATGACGCTCCATGTATTCGGACATGTCGAAGCGCACCAGATCGATGCCCATCATGTGCGACAGCTGGCGCGCGACCTCGGTCTTGCCGACACCCGTGGGCCCCGAGAACAGGTAGGAGCCGATGGGCTTTTCCGGTTCGCGCAGGCCCGCGCGGGACAGCTTGATGGCGCTGGCCAAGGCCTCGATGGCGTTGTCCTGACCAAACACCATGGTCTTCAGATCACGGTCCAGGTTCTTGAGCGCCTTGCGGTCATCGGACGACACCGATTTTTCCGGAATGCGGGCGATCTTGGCGACCACCTGTTCCACGTCCTTGACAGTGACCGTCTTGCGCCGCTTGCCCGCCGGCAACAGCATGCGCGACGCCCCGACCTCGTCAATGACGTCCAAGGCCTTGTCCGGCAGCTTGCGTTCGTGGATGTACTTGGTCGACAGTTCCACCGCCGCCTTCAAGGCGTCGTTGGTGTAGCGCACGTTGTGGTGTTCCTCAAAATAGGGCTTCAGGCCCTTAAGGATCTTAACCGTGTCATCCATCGACGGCTCGTAAACGTCGATCTTCTGGAACCGGCGCACCAGGGCCCGGTCCTTTTCGAAGTAATTGCGGTATTCCTTGTAGGTGGTCGAGCCCATGCAGCGCAGGCCGCCCTTCTGCAAGGCCGGCTTCAGGATGTTGGACGCATCCATGGATCCGCCCGAGGTCGCCCCGGCGCCGATCACCGTGTGAATTTCGTCGATGAACAGGATCGCCTTGGGCATGGCTTCCAATTCAGCCATGACATTCTTCAGGCGTTCCTCGAAATCGCCGCGATAGCGCGTGCCGGCCAGAAGGGCGCCCATGTCGAGGGCGTAGATGGTATTGCCGAGCAGCACCTCGGGCACGTCCTCGTCCTCGATGCGCTTGGCCAGGCCCTCGGCGATGGCGGTCTTGCCCACCCCCGGGTCGCCCACGAACAGGGGATTGTTCTTGTTGCGCCGGCACAGGATCTGGATGGCGCGGTCGACCTCTTCGTGGCGGCCGATCAAGGGGTCAATACGGCCTTCGTTCGCCTTCTTGTTCAGGTTGGTGCAATAGGCGTCGAGCGCTTCCGAGCCCTTACGAGCGGCGGCCTCGGCCTCTGCTTCCGGATCGGCGCCGGACACGGTGCGCTGTTCCGAGCGCCCGGGCACCTTGGCGATGCCGTGAGAGATATAATTGACGGCATCAAGGCGTGTCATGTCCTGCAGTTGCAGATAATAGACGGCATGGGATTCCCGTTCCGAGAACAGGGCGACCAGTACATTGGCGCCGGTCACTTCCTCGCGGCCCGACGACTGGACATGGATCACGGCGCGCTGGACAACGCGCTGGAAGCCCGCCGTCGGCTTGGGCTCAAGCCCGCGCGGGTTGTCGATCTCGGCCAGTTCGTTGTCGAGGAACTCGGTCAGGTCGGCGATCAGACGCTCGACCTCCACGTCGCAGGCCTTCAGCACCGCGATGGAATCGGGATCTTCGGTTAGGGAAAGAAGCAGATGTTCGAGGGTTGCGTATTCGTGATTACGCTCGGCGGCGAGTGCCAGGGCGCGGTGAAGGGTCTGTTCTAGCTCGCGTGAAAGCATTTAATCCTCATCTCCGCCGCCGTCTTTCTCGATCGTGCACTGGAGAGGATGCTGGTGCTGACGCGCCAGATCCATGACCTGTGTCACTTTCGTTTCGGCGATTTCATATGTGAAGACACCGCATACGCCCACACCGCGCTGGTGGACATGCAGCATCACCTGGGTAGCCTGCTCGCTGTTCATGCCGAAAAAGCGTTCCAGCACGTGGACGACGAACTCCATCGGCGTGTAGTCGTCATTGAGCATCAGGACTTTGTACATGGACGGACGCTTGGTCCGCGTGCGGGATTTGACCGCCAAACCGGTGCCGGAGTCATCGTCCCGCCCCGGGTCGATGGGAGATTTTGGCGGGTCTGTCGGTCCTGTCATCTCCGTCCTGTCCTTGCCGTGTTCGGGCCGGCGGCCGCCGCCCATCGGCGCCGCCGAAGCAGCCTAACCACTCCGACGGTAATCCAATTCTATTTAAAAAGGATTGCCCGGGGAAGCCCCGGGTCCGGGGTGCGGTTGCCGTTTATCCCTGAATATATGGGCAGAGCACCCGCCAGCGCCAAGTCCCATCCCTGGGAATTCTCCAACAGATCGTCCACAACCGGAGCAACCGAGGCCCGAAACGACCCGGCCCATGGCCCAGACCGGAGAATCGCCCCTTGCCGCCCCCGCGAAACCGGCAAACGAAAACGCCCGGCATTTTCAGCCGGGCGCTTGTTCAGGGCCGCATCACATTGCGTGAGGCGGAAATCGTCAGGCGGCAATCGGCTTGGTCACCTTTTCGACGGCGACCGTCACGCGGCCGGCGATCGGTGCCGCGGCTTCCTCGGCCAACTTCACGGCCATGTCGGAAATCTTGCGGCTTTCGTCGAAGGCCTTGGAATAATTGGTCTTCAGCAGGCTGCTCTGCAGTTTGACCATGTCATCGACTGATTTGCAGCCGAACATCTTCTTGGTCAGATCGACCGTTTCTTCCACGTTCTTCTGGGCCATGGCGAACAGCACCTTGTTCAGATCCTGCATGCCCTTCGCCATGATGTTGTTGGCCTGAACGAAGGCGTCGACGTTTTCCTTGTTGTAGGCAATGGTGTCTTCATAGGTCTTGAACACCTGACCGCCGGCCTTGACGGCCGCGGCGATCTGCTCCTGACCCATGGTGGCGGCCTTTTCAACGCCCTTGGCGGCAACATCGGCGCCGGCCTTGACGACGGTTTCAACGGTTTCCTTAACGGCAGGCGCGGCAACCTCGACCTTGCTGGCCGCGGGCGCCGGCGCAGGGGCTGCAGCGGCGGGTTTGGCGGGGGCGGCAGGCGTGGCGGTGGGTTTCGCGGTCGCGGTGGGCTTCTTGGCTTCAGCCATCGTACTCTCCATCTGGGTTCTTTGTCGGGTGATCAACATCATCCTTGGCGGCTTTCGGGCGCTTTGGCGTCTCCGATGCCGCTTCTCACTGCCGGGCAGCGATGCTGCAATGCAGCAATCGTTGAAATATAAGCCCTGCGCCGGTCTTTCGTCAAGATCGGATGGTGCGTTGCACAAAAATTTATCCCACCTGTAACCTTTTGTTTTTATGTCAATTTTTTGTTCCCAAAATGTCCTGCAACGCCCCCCTTTCGACCTGTTCAGGGGCGCCCGGATCCCTCACGGACCGGCCCATTAATGAAATATTTACGATGAATCCTTAAAGAAGATATTGATTCGGCTGCGAAATTTCTGGAGACGCCGTTAGCGGATTCCGCTACGATATCGGCGAATCGGGGGACGACGCGACGACGATAATGAGGCATAAAGCTCAACACGGGGAAGAGAGCTCTCATGACTGAGACGACGCGTCCGATTACACGACGGGGAGGCCTGCGCCTTTTGGCTGCAGCCGCTCTGGTTCTGCTGACCGCCCTGGTGCTTTCGCCGGGACAGGCGGTCGCCAAGTACGCCTCTTTGGTCATTGACGCCGAAACGGGCGAGGTTCTGCACGCGGTCAACGCGGATACGCGGAACTATCCCGCCTCCCTGACCAAGATGATGACCCTCTACAAAATGTTCGAAGCGGTGGAAAACGGCCGCTGGTCCATGAACACGCGTCTGCGCATGTCGGCCCGCGCCGCCGGTCAGCCTCCGTCGAAATTGGGCCTGAAACCCGGTCAAACCATTTCCGTACGCGACGCGATCCTGGCGTTGTCCGTCAAATCGGCCAATGACATCGCCGCCGCCGTGGCCGAAAACTACAGCGGCAAGGAATGGAAATTCGCCCGGGAAATGACCGCGACGGCGCGCCGCCTGGGCATGGATCGGACGACTTTCCGCAATGCGTCCGGCCTACCCCACAGCGCGCAAATGAGCACCGCCCGCGACATGGCCAAGTTGGCCCGCGCACTTCTCCGCGACTTTCCGCAGTACTATCATTTCTTCTCGCGCACCCGGTTCGATTTCGGCGGCGTGTCGCACAAGACCCATAACAAGCTGCTGCTTTCCTATGACGGTGCCGACGGCTTCAAGACAGGCTATATCCGGGCGTCCGGCTTCAATCTGGTGACCTCGGCCAAACGCGACGGCCGGCGCGTGATCGGCGTCGTATTCGGCGCCAATTCATCGAGTGCCCGCAACCGTCTGATGGCCAAGCATCTCGACCGCGCATTCGCCGAATTGGGCAGTGCGCCGGTGCTTGCCAAGGCCGACATTCCGGCCCCCGCCCCCCTACCCACGGCCCCCGGCCGTGCGGAAGAACAGGGCGACGGCGACGGACCGCCCCGGATCGTCGAGTTCGATAAGAAATCACGCTGGGGCATCCAGGTTGGTGCCTTCGCTC
>DNMS01000260.1:3175-3339 GCA_003488105.1 Rhodospirillaceae bacterium | reverse complement strand
CACCACCTCGTCCGGCGCGGCCCCGATCATTTCCGACATGCGGCCATGGCCGCCGGCCATGCGCCGGGCGGCGAGCTGCGATTTGGGGTAGGGGGCCAAGGGTTGGACCTGGGATTCCCGCATATAGGCCGTCATGCGGTCGATGACGGCATTGGGCACGTAGG
>DNMS01000260.1:0-3144 GCA_003488105.1 Rhodospirillaceae bacterium | reverse complement strand
AACCACTGAGACGGTGAGGCAGTGAGAAGATTTCAGTTTGTCATGGCCGGGCGCGACCCGGCCATCCATGTCTTGATCTATTGCCGAGAGTGAAACGCCTGGATGCCCGGATCAAGTCCGGGCATGACGATTTGGATAGCAGCCGTCCAACCGACGCCTTCTTCTCACCGCCTCAGTGGTTCAAGATTTTCCCGTAATCACGCCTGCATGGCGAGGGACATGACCAGCTCGGCCAGGACTTCGGGGTCGGCTTCGAACTTGAGGCCGAGCCGCCCCTTGCGGCACCAGGCGACGGTCGCCGAGACGTCGCCGAACGCCCCCAGGTCGAGGGTCAGGTGGCGGCCCTTGGACAGGTCGAGCGAAGCAATGATCTGGGCCCCCCCGGGGGAGATGTCCTCGATCAGGCATTTGGTGGAAGCGTCGCCCACGGTCACACGTGCCTGAAAGCCCGAGGACTTTCGGTCGTGCTCGCGCCGGTTCAAGGCGAAGGCGTCTTCGGCCATGGCCGTTATCCCGTTTTTGTCACACCCGGGCCGACCTCCGGCCCCGTCTGGACGCGGGGCTTAGATGTCGGCGAACACGTGGGTTTCCGCCTTGGCGCCCGGATGGGTGACGGCGCCGTCGCAGGCGGGGCCCACCAACTGAGCATACTTCCAAAGCACCCCCGACTGATAGTCGTGTTTGCGCGGCGTCCAGTCCTTGCGGCGGGCGTCCAGTTCAGCCTCGGACAATTCAACGTCCAAGGTGCCCTTTTCGGCGTCGATCTTGATCACGTCGCCGTCCTTCAGAAGCCCGATGGGGCCGCCCACGGCTGCTTCCGGGCCGACATGGCCGATGCAGAACCCGCGCGTGGCGCCGGAGAACCGGCCGTCGGTGATCAGCGCCACCTTTTCGCCCAGGCCCTGGCCGTAGATCGCCGAGGTGGTCGACAGCATTTCCCGCATGCCGGGCCCGCCCTTGGGCCCTTCGTAGCGGATAACGACGACCTCGCCTTCCTTGACCTGCTGCTTGAGCACGGCCTGAAGCGCGTCTTCCTCGCAATCGAAGCAGCGGGCCGTGCCCGTGAATTGCAGGCTGTGCAGGCCGGCGACCTTGACGATGGCGCCGTCGGGGGCGAGCGAGCCCTTGAGGCCGACAACACCCCCCGTCGGCGTGATCGGGTTGGACACCGGATAGATCACGTCCTGGTCCGTCGGGAACACCACGTCCTTCAGGTTTTCCGCGATGGTCTTGCCGGTCACGGTCATGCAGTCGCCGTGAAGATAGCCGCCGTCCAAGAGTGCTTTCATCAGCACCGGCACGCCGCCGATGTCGAACATGTCCTTGGCCACGTACTTGCCGCCCGGCTTCAGGTCGGCGATGTAGGGCGTGGTCTTGAATATCTCGCAGACGTCTTCCAGGGTGAAATCGATGCCGCATTCATGGGCCATGGCCGGCAGGTGCAGCCCGGCGTTGGTCGATCCGCCGGACGCTGCGACGATGCGGGCGGCGTTTTCGAACGACTTGCGGGTCACGATGTCGCGCGGGCGCAGGTTCTTTTCGATCAGGTCCATGACCGCCTTGCCCGACGCCACGGCGTATTCGTCGCGGGTCTCATAGGGCGCCGGGGCGCCGGCCGATCCGGGCAGGGCCAGGCCGATGGCTTCGGACACGCAGGCCATGGTGTTGGCCGTGAACTGGCCGCCGCAGGACCCGGCCGACGGGCAGGCCACGCATTCCAGTTCGTGCAGGTCTTCGTCCGACATTTCGCCCGAGGCATTGGTGCCGACGGCTTCGAACACGTCGATCACGGTCACGTCCTTGCCCTTGAACTTGCCGGGCAGGATGGAGCCGCCGTACATGAACACGGATGGCACGTTGAGGCGCAACATGACCATCATCATGCCGGGCAGGGATTTGTCGCAGCCGGCCAGGCAGACCATGGCGTCATAGCAATGGCCGCGCATGGTCAGCTCGACCGAGTCGGCGATCACGTCGCGCGATGCCAGGGACGACTTCATGCCCTGGTGGCCCATGGCGATGCCGTCGGTCACGGTGATGGTGGTGAATTCGCGGGGCGTGCCCGATGCTTCCTTGACGCCGGTCTTCACGGCCTGGGCCTGGCGGCTCAGCGCGATGTTGCAGGGGGCGGCCTCGTTCCAGCAGGTCGCGACGCCGACGAAGGGCTGGTCGATCTCTTCCTCGGTCATACCCATGGCGTAATAGTAGGACCGGTGCGGCGCGCTGGACGGGCCCTGAGTGGTGTAGCGCGAGGGCAGTTTGGACTTGTCGAACTTTTTGGCCATGGGGCTCTCCCTGGAACGGCTGGATATCCTGAATTCGGGACCGTTGGTTTAATGCCGTAAGGCCCCGCAAGGCAAGGGTGCTTGCGGGAAAAGGTTTTGTGCCGGGCTTATCGGCAGGATCAGGCCGCGCCCAATTCCTTGCGCACGATGGCGGCCCCGGCGGCCAGGGCCTTCAGCTTGCCCTCGGCCACATGCCGGGGGAAGGGGGCGAGGCCGCAGTTGGTGCAGGGATAGATGCGCTCCGCATCGACATAGCGCATGGCCGATCGGATGACCTCGGCGACCTGTTCCGGCGTCTCCACGTTGAGGTTGGCGACGTCGATCGAGCCGACCATCACTTCCTTGTCCTTGAGCAGGCTCATCAGCGAATGGGGCACGTGCGACCCGGCGCATTCCAGGGATACCTGGTCGACCACGCTGCCGTTCAGGGCCGGGAAGGTTTCCTCGTACTGGCGCCATTCGTTGCCCAGCGTTTCCTTCCACTGGTTGTTGGCGTCGATGCCGTAGCCGTAACAGATATGCACGGCCTTCTTGGTGGTGATGCCCTGGAACGCGCGGTTGAGGCAGGCCACCCCCCATTCCTTGACGTCGTCCAGGAACACGTTGAAGGCGGGCTCGTCGAACTGGATGACGTCGACGCCCAGCGCCTGCAACTCCAGCGCTTCTTCGTTCAGGATTTCCGCGAAGGCCATGGCCATGTCGGCACGCTTGCCATAGACCTCGTCGGCGATGGTGTCGCAGATGGTCATGGGGCCCGGCATGGTGATCTTCAGGCCGCGCTTGGTATGCGTGCGGCAGAAGGCGGTGGATTTTGAATGCGCACTTTCGCGGCGCTTGACCTTGGCCGTCACTGTGGGCA
>DNMS01000200.1:2371-2972 GCA_003488105.1 Rhodospirillaceae bacterium | reverse complement strand
TTTCCAGGACCGATCCGCCGCTCCTTTCCTCAGACCAGCATGAAGATTCCCGCCATGGACCTGCCCATCGACCATTTCCTTCGCGCCGCCGCCAAGGCCCCCGACCGCATCGCCATCAAGGACGGGGATTTGACCCTGACGCAAGGCGACCTCGCCGCCCGCGTCAACGCCGTCGCGGCGGCCCTGCAGGACATCGACCCGACACCGCAAAGCCGGGTCGGCATCTGCGGCTACAACACGGTCGAACACCTGACCGCGTTCCTGGGCACGCTGGCCGCCGGCAAGACCTGGGTACCCCTGAACCCCCGCAACGGGGAGGAGGAACTGTCGCGCATGGTCGAGGTCACCGCCCCCTCGATCATCGTTGCCGACGCCGATTGCATGGATCGCTTCGATCCGGGTGCCGCCACCATGGTGCGTGGCCGGCCGACTGGTGGCAGCCAGCATGCCTGCGGCGGTGATCTGAACCTGGCGGCGCTGATGAGCGACTTCGCCGGGCGCACGCCGAAGCGCCATGACCTCGCACCCGACGATGTTCAGGCCATCAAATTCACCGGCGGCTCGTCGGGTCGTCCCAAAGGCGTGCAGCAGACGTATCGGG
>DNMS01000200.1:0-2207 GCA_003488105.1 Rhodospirillaceae bacterium | reverse complement strand
AAGGGCGTGCAGCAGACCTACCGTGTGTGGCACACCTGCATCGACCTGATGATCCGCGCGTTCGAACTGGACGGCGACGACCGCAACCTGCTGGCCGCCCCCATGACCCATGGCACGGGCACCCTACTGGTGCCGATCCTGGCCCAGGGCGGAACACAGGTCTTCATGCCGCAGCCGGCGCGCCCGGCCGCGATCATCGAGGCCATTGAAAAGGACCGCGTGACCACGGTGTTCCTGCCACCCACGGTGATCTACATGATGATGGCCGAGGAAGACCTGACGAAACGCGATTTCAAGAGCCTGAAGCATGTCATCGTCGGCGGCGCCGCCATGCGCCCGGACGAGATCAAGCGCGGCCTGCCGATGTTCAACAATGCTCTGGAAACCTGCTACGGGCAGACCGAGGTGCCGCAAATCGTCACCGTCATGCGGTCGCGCGACTGGCTGAACAACGACCATCGCCTGGCGTCCTGCGGCCACACCACGGACCGCTGCGACCTGCGCGTGGTCGATCCCGAGGGTAATTTCCTGCCGACCGGGCAAGCCGGCGAGATCGTCATCAAGTCCGAGTTGGTCATGAAGGGTTATCTCGACATGCCGGATGCCACGGCCGAGACCATCAAGGACGGCTGGCTGTATACCGGCGACGTGGCCGCGATCGAGGAAGACGGCTTCATCTATATCAAGGACCGCATCCGCGACATGATCGTGACCGGCGGCTTCAACGTGTTCCCGTCCGATGTGGAGGCCGTTTTGGGCCAGCATCCGGCGGTCAAGGAATGCGTCGTGTTCGGCCTGCCCGATGACAAATGGGGCGAGGCCGTGCAGGCGGCGGTCGAGGTCCATGCCGGCCAGCCCGCCGACGAGGACGAGATCATCCAGTACGTCAAATCGCGGCTGGATTCCGTGAAGGCGCCGAAGCGCGTGCATTTCGTCGACGAGCTGCCCCGCAGCCCCGTGGGCAAGGTTCTGCGCCGCGAAGCCAAAGCCCAGTTCCAGGAGGCGTAAGACCCATGGCCGAGAAGATCAAACCGACCCAGAAGCTGGCGACCCACACGCTGACCGATCTCTATTACCGGGATCAGAATCTGGTGACGGACATGATGGGCAAGATGAGCTTCACCGAAGCCATGATCGGCCATATCCTGAACCGCACACCCACGCCCGCCGACGTGGCGATCATCGATGCGGTTCTGCTGGCGCTGATGGAACATGGCCTGACGCCCAGTGCCGTCGCCACGCGCCTGACCTACCATTCCGCGCCCGAAGCCCTGCAGGCCGCCGTGGCGGCGGGGTTGCTCAACGTGGGCTCGACCTTCGTCGGCACCATGGAGAACTGCTCCAAACTGCTGCGCGAGATGGTCGAAGGGGCAGAGCCGATGGATACGGCGGCGAAGCGGATCGTCGCCGAGCACCGGGCCCAGCGCAAGCATCTGCCCGGGTTTGGCCATCACCTGCACAAACCGGACGATCCCCGCACGCCCAAGCTGTTCGAAATCGCCCGGGCGAACGGCGTCAGAGGCGATTACATCCGTGCCATCGAGGTTCTTAGTCAGGCCGTCGACGATTCGTTCGGCAAGCACATGACCATTAACGCGACGGGCGGCACGGCGGCGGTGCTGTCTGAAATCGGCATCCCGCCGGAAATCATGCGCGGCTTCGCCGTGATCGCCCGCGCCGCGGGCCTTGTCGCCCATATCGCCGAGGAACGGGACGTCCCCACGGCGCGGACCATCTGGGATCTCGTCGAAGAGGAAATCCCCTACGCCGGCAATGCCCTTGAGGACATCCTGGACGACGGTAACGACGGCGGCGACGACTGAGCTTGCGCTTCCGCCCGGCTGGACCGGCACGGCTTTCTCATACAATTCAAAGTACCCCATAATCGCTGCACGGAACCATAATTCCGTGTATTTCGCGACACTTATAGGCCTTTTGTCTAGATAACATGCGGATATGCAGTGTGTTAGCTTGCGCACGGATTCAAAGGGTTCGCTCGCCCTGAAATCCTCCACAAATCAGACCAATTATCCAAAAATTCAACGGATATTAAAAACGGAGGTTGAAACCGTATATGCCTAAAGCATCCAAAAAATCGCACCCGAACCGCATGCCGCCGGGGGTGGCACATCCCGTGGACATCCATGTCGGCGGGCGGGGTCGCGAACAGCGAAAACGGAAAGGGATGAGTCAGGGGGGGTTGGGGG
>DNMS01000400.1:2364-2595 GCA_003488105.1 Rhodospirillaceae bacterium | reverse complement strand
GTCGGTCGAGGCAGTCTTGCTCAACACGGCGGGCGGGCTCACGGGCGGTGATGTCTACGGGACCGAGGCCCTGGCCGGACCGGATGCCTTCCTGACCCTGACGTCCCAGGCCTGCGAGCGGGTCTACCGCGCCACGGGCGATCAACCGGCCCGGGTCGAAACGCGGCTGTCCGCCGATGCCGGGGCGCGGCTGCACTGGCTGCCCCAGGAAACCATTCTGTTCGACGGCGG
>DNMS01000400.1:0-2069 GCA_003488105.1 Rhodospirillaceae bacterium | reverse complement strand
GTCGAGGCCCTGGTGCTGGGGCGGGTCGCATCGGGCGAGACGGTTACCGGCGGGGCGTTCACCGATTCCTGGCGCATCCACCGCGACGGGCGACTGATCTTCGCCGATGCGGCCCGCATCGCGGGCGACATCGACGCCGTGGCCGCCGGGCCGGCCGTTCTGGCGGGCATGAAGGCCGTGGCGACGGTGGTGCTGGCCGCCCCCGGGGCGGAAGAAAAATTGGCCGAGGCGCGGGCGGTGCTTGATCCCCTGCCCACGGCGGGGGCGAGTGCCATGCCCGGATTGCTGATCTGCCGCCTGGTGGCGCCCGACGACCGGGCGCTGCGGGCCGTTCTGGTGCCGCTGCTTAATCTGCTGGCCGGGCGGGCGCTGCCCCGCGTCTGGCACCTCTAGACGTCAAAGAAGATAAAGGGAGGATCCATGAACCTGACACCCAGAGAAAAGGACAAGCTGCTGATTTCCATGGCGGCGATGGTCGCGCGCAAGCGGCTGGAACGGGGGGTCAAGTTGAACCACCCGGAAGCCATCGCGCTGATTTCCGACTTCGTGGTCGAGGGGGCCCGCGACGGGCGATCCGTCGCCGACCTGATGGAGGCGGGGGCCCATGTCATCACCCGCGCCCAGGTCATGGAGGGAATCCCCGAGATGATCCACGACGTGCAGGTCGAAGCCACCTTTCCCGACGGGACCAAGCTGGTCACCGTCCACAACCCGATCCGCTGAGGGAGGACGCCATGATCCCAGGTGAAATCATCGCCGCCCCCGGCGAGATCGAATTGAACGCGGGCCAGCCGACCGTGACCCTGACCGTCGCCAACACGGGCGACAGGCCGGTCCAGGTCGGCAGCCATTATCATTTTTATGAAACCAACGGGGCGCTCGACTTTGACCGCGAGAAGGCGCGGGGCATGCGCCTCGACATCGCGTCCGGCACGGCCGTGCGGTTCGAGCCGGGCCAGTCCCGCGACGTGACCCTGGTGCCGCTGTTGGGGGCGCGCCGGGTGTTCGGTTTCAATCAGAAGGTCATGGGTGATCTCGACGGGGGGGCGAACTGATGCCGGCAAGAATTTCACGCGCCGCCTATGCGGACATGTTCGGCCCCACCGTGGGCGACCGTGTACGCCTCGCCGATACGGAGCTGTTCATCGAGGTGGAAAAGGACTTCACCACCTACGGCGAGGAGGTCAAGTTCGGCGGCGGCAAGGTGATCCGCGACGGCATGGGCCAGTCCCAGGCGACCCGTGCTCAGGGGGCGGTGGACACGGTCATCACCAACGCGCTGATCGTCGACCATTGGGGCATCGTCAAGGCCGACGTGGGCTTGAAGGACGGGCGCATCGTCGCCGTCGGCAAGGCGGGCAACCCGGATACCCAGCCCGGCGTCGACATCGTCATCGGCCCGGGCACGGAGGCCATCGCGGGCGAGGGCAAGATCCTCACCGCCGGCGCCCTCGACGTGCATATCCATTTCATCTGCCCGCAGCAGGTGGACGAGGCCCTGATGTCCGGCGTCACCACCATGCTGGGCGGCGGCACGGGCCCGGCCACGGGCACCAACGCCACGACCTGCACGCCCGGCCCCTGGCACATCGGGCGCATGATCCAGGCCGCCGACGGCCTGCCCATGAACCTGGCCTTCGCGGGCAAGGGCAACGCGGCCCAGCCGGCGGCCCTGATCGAACAGGTCAAGGCCGGGGCCTGTTCCCTGAAACTGCACGAGGACTGGGGCACAACGCCGGGGGCCATCGACTGCTGCCTTTCCGTCGCCGACGACATGGACGTGCAGGTGATGATCCACACCGATACGCTCAATGAATCGGGCTTCGTCGAAGACACAATCAATGCCTTCAAGGGCCGTACCATCCACGCCTTTCATACCGAGGGGGCGGGCGGTGGGCACGCGCCCGACATCATCAAGGTGTGCGGGCTCGAAAACGTCATCCCCTCATCGACCAATCCCACCCGTCCCTATACGCGCAACACGCTGGCCGAGCATCTCGACATGCTGATGGTCTGTCACCATCTCGACAAGTCGATCCCCGAGGACGTCGCCTTCGCCGAAAGCCGCA
>DNMS01000412.1 GCA_003488105.1 Rhodospirillaceae bacterium | reverse complement strand
TCGCCGGAAATGTCGATGACCCGGCGCTTGGATCGATAGGGGCTGGCGCCAAGGCGGTCCATGCCGAAATCGATGGCCCCGGATATGGAGGTCCAAAGCGCCGAGGCGAAGGGCAGGCCGGACAATTCATCGGCGAAGCCATGGGCCGCCTCGGCACTGTCGATGAGGCGCCAGTCGATGCCCATGCGTTGATGGCTGACGCCCGCCCACTCGATATAGGTGACGGCGATGCGCTTGTGTTCGCCGCTGGTGACGGCGCGGATCACGGCCTCGTTGCGGAATGCCTGCACGAAGCCCTCGCGTTGCAGTTCGGCTTCGTCCTTTTCAATGCTGCCGGACACGTCGACGGCCAACACCAGTTCCAAATCGACGTCGAGGGCGCGGGCCGGGCCCGGCATCCCTGCCACGAACGCCGCCAAGATCGCCGGAAACAGATGCACAATCCGCATGGTTGCCATCCTACCTCAATGCGCCCTGGAGCGCTCATGCTTGTAGCGGTCCTTCTGGATGTCGTTCAGTTCCTGCAATGCGCGGAGCGTACGTTTCTCGCCGGTCAGGCAGTCAACCTTCGGCCGCAGTGCTGCCCGCACCCGCCGGGGGGCGGGCTGCCATCCTGACAGTTCCAGAAACAGCTTGCGCCGGATGGCGCGGGCGAAGTCGGAAAATCCGCGGGCGACCACCAGGAACGCCCCCGGACCGCCGATCACGCAATCCCGGTAATAACCGTCCAGGTCTTCCGGCGGCGCCATGCCGTTTGGGCCGGTGCGTCCGTTGATGATGGGCAGACCGTTGATGGTCACACCGGCGGCGATGGCGCGGTCGCGGGCCCCCATGATGGGATCACCGTTGTTGTTCTCGCCATCGCCGGAAATGTCGATGACCCGGCGGGCACCCCGGTACGGGCTGTTCTCCAGATACTTCATGCTCTGGTCGATGACGCTGGAGATCGAGGTCCACTGGCCGCGGAACGATGATCCGTCGGATATGCTTTCTGCGAAGTCGCGGGCGTCGCCCTCGTTGGCGATCACGGTCCAGTCGGCGACGATGTGGTGGCGGTCCAGACCCGACCATTCCACGTACATCACGGCAACCCGGCCCAAGGGGCCCGAACGGATGGCGCGCAGGATATGCGGGTTGGTGATGGCCGTGGCGAAGCCTTCGCGCTGCAAGCGCGCTTCGTCCTCGTCGATGCTGCCGGAAACGTCCACGGCCAGCACCAGTTCAAGGTCAACGTCCTTGGCCTCTTTGGCCACGGCCGGCGCCGCCATCGTCAGCATCGCCGCCACGCACGCCGCCCATCCACGTGTGCCCATGAACCTATGAAACACCGCCGCAGGAACGGCGTAAAGCGATTCCCGCAGGGGACAGTCCGCACATCTGCGTGACCGCGCCGCCTGACGGCGACGCTGGCATCCCATCCCGGAACCCGCTATGTGAATTGCCGGGGCGGGCACACGAAGACGGAGGACGCAGCATGGCGGACCAGAAAGATTTCAACAACGTGAAGGCCATCGTATTCGACACCTTCGGCACGATCACCGATTGGCGCGGGTCGGTCACCCGCATGGGTGAGGCCCTGGCCAAAAAAAAGGGCATCGAGGGCGTCGACTGGGAGGCCTTCGCGCGGGCTTGGCGGGCCGGTTATCGACCGGGCCTGCATCGGGTGATTTCGGGCCAGCGCGCCTGGACACCGCTTGACGTCATCCACCGCGAACGCCTGGACGAGATCCTGGTCGAATTCGGGATCGCTGGCCATTTCACGGAGGACGAGAAGGCCGACCTCAATATGTTCTGGCACCGCCTGTCGCCCTGGCCGGACAGCATCCCCGGTCTGCTGCGCCTGAAGACCAAATTCCTGATCGCGCCGCTGTCCAACGGCTCGTTGATGCTGCTGGCCAACATGGCCAAGCACGCGGGCCTGCCCTGGGATTTCATCTATTCGTCGGACATGCACATGGCCTACAAGCGCGACCCCGAGGTCTACCGCAACGCCGTGCGCCTGCTGGGCGTGAAACCGGAAGAAGTGATGATGGGGGCCGCCCATAACGACGATCTGGAAGCGGCGCGCAAGGAAGGCCTGCGCACGGCCTATATCAACCGGCCCACGGAATACGGCGTCGATCAGGTCAAGGATTTCAAGGCAACCAGCGACTACGACGTAATCGTCGACAGCGTCGAGGATCTGGCCATCGCCCTGGGGAGCTGAGATGAAAGGATTTCGGCTTGGCCACTGACCCACCCGAAATAGACGACGTCGGCCTGAAACGCCTGGTCGGCTACGACGACACGGCGGAGTACGAGCTCGACCTCTGCGGGCTCGACCTTGCCCATGCCACGGAATCCGTGAACCGCATGATCGAACGGTCGCGGTTTCTGGCATCTCGCTCGGTCATCGTGCGCCTGGACCCGGCGGGGCCGGACACGGGGGAAACCCTGTTCCAGCCCATCGGACGCCTGTTGCTCGATCTCCGGCGCAAGGGGCTACTGGCCAAGCTCAGCCCCCTGCCCCATTTCGCGGGCAGCGGTTATTACCTGGTAACCCAGGGGAAAACCGAGACTGGCCGGGAGGACGCTTAGAAGCCGCGTCTAAAGGATCGAATTATCGTCGCTGTCTTCGGGAATATCGGCGATGGTGCCGCCTTGTTCGCCTTCGGGCAGGGCCATTTCGCCGAACAGGCTTTCCATCAGGTCCATTTCCTTACGACGTCCGCGGCGAGTGTTCAGTTTTCTCTGAGCACCGCCCGGCAGTTCGTTGAACATGAACACGCCCTTGTCGATCAGAACCTCGACCAAATCTTCCACGACGCGGACGAGTTCCAAATCCGACTGGACCCATTCGTCGAGAACCATGCCGGTCTGGGCATTCTGGTTGATGAACACGCCAAGATCGGGATCGTCGGGCGCGACCTCTTCCGCGCCCTCGACCGGTGAATCGAAGACCGCGCGGACATTGCCCTCACCGTCACGCACCACATAGGGCATGCATCCCTCCATTTCGCCGGTTATTGTTG
>DNMS01000099.1 GCA_003488105.1 Rhodospirillaceae bacterium | reverse complement strand
GCCCGGCGATGAAGCCGGTCAGCCCGGCCCGCGCCCCGTTCGACAGGCCGAGAATCTCGATCGGCGACTTCACCGCGCCCGAGGTGATGTTGACCACACGGCCGAACTTGCGTGCGATCATGCCGTCCACGGTCGCCTTGATCAGGAAGATCGGCGTCAGCATGTTGGCGTCCACGGCTTTGATCCAGTCGTCCCGGTCCCAGTCGCGGAAATCGCCCGGCGGCGGACCGCCCGCGTTGTTGACCAGAATGTCCGGATTGGGACATGCCGCGAGGGCCAGATTGCGGCCTTCCTCGGTCGTGATGTCGCAGGCGACGGCGGTCACCTTGACGCCGGTTTCCTTGCGAATCTGCTCGGCCGTTTCCTCAAGTGGGCCCGGCGTGCGCGCCGTGATGACCACGTCGACGCCTTCGCGGGCCAGCGAAAAGGCACAGCCCCGGCCCAGACCCTTGGACGCGGCGCACACCAGCGCCGTCTTGCCTTTGATCCCTAAATCCATGCGATGTCTCCTTTTTTATGTTGCGGCGGCAATCTCGCGCCGATCATTGGCTGCTATAGGACATGGGAAGGCCCCACCCGGTCAAGAGCCCCCGTCACAGGCTCGTCCTGTCATTAGAACGTCACTTTACTTCCAAGGGGCCGGAACCCAGAAGGAGCCGGTTGAAACCGGCCAAAGGGCTCCTCCCTTGAACAGCCCCCTCCTGCGCATTGCGGTCGTGACCGATGCCTGGTACCCGCAGCCAAACGGCGTGGTCCGCGTCATGGGCACGGTGGTCGACCGCCTTCAGGCCCTGGGCCATGAGGTCCAGGTGATCTCCCCCAATCTATTCACCACCCTGCCCTGCCCGACCTATCCGGAAATCAGGCTGTCCCTGTTTCCCGGCCGCGGGGTGGCCGACATGCTGGATGGCTTCGCGCCCGAGGCGATCCATATCGCCACCGAAGGCCCTCTGGGCGCCGCCGCCCGGCGCTATTGCAAGGCCCGCAACCTGCCCTTCACCACCGCCTATCACTCCAAGTTTCCCGAATATATCCACGCCCGCGCGCCGTTTGTGCCGCTTGGCCTGCTGTACCGCTGGATCCGGGGGTTTCACGCGCCGTCGTCGCGGGTCATGGTGCCCAGCCATTCCGTCCACGACGAACTGGCGGCCAAGGGCTTCACCAACCTGCGGGCCTGGTCGCACGGTGTCGACACCGACATTTTCAAACCGGGCCCCAAGGATTATCTGGATCACCTGAACCTGCCGCGCCCGCTGTTCATGTTTCTGGGCCGGGTCACCGTGGAAAAGAACCTGCCGGCGTTCCTCGACCTCGACCTGCCGGGTTCCAAGGTTGTGGTCGGCAGCGGCCCGGCGCGCGCGCCCCTGATGGCCAAATACCCTGAAACCCCGTTCTTCGTCGCCGACGGCGATCAGGACCTGGTGCGCTATTACAACGCCGCCGACGTCTTCGTGTTCCCCTCCGTGACCGACACTTTCGGTCTGGTGATGTTGGAAGCGCTCGCCTGCGGCGTGCCCGTGGCGGCCTTTCCCGTGACGGGGCCGAAGGACGTGATCGGCACCTCGACCGTGGGCGTTCTCGACACCGACCTGGCCCAGGCCGCGGTCAATGCCCAGGGCATCGACCCGGTGCTGTGCCGCGAACACGCCCTGAAATTTTCCTGGGACACAGTGGTCAGCGAATTCGTCGACTATCTGGCGCCGTTCACTCCGCCTCAAGAACCTTCCGCACAAGCGGCACAGTGACGGCCCGCTTGCGCGCCAGCGCCTCGGCGTCGATGGCGGCGACCAGGTCTGCCGCCGCCTGGAAGGTACGGTCCATGCGCGGAACCATGTAGGCCACCACCTCCGCATCCACGCGCAGTTGCCGTTCCGAAAAATGCTTGACCAACAGGGCTGCAAGAAGCGCGTCGTCGGGAGCCGTGATCTCGACCGCGGGTGATCCCTTCAACCGCGACGCCAGATCGGCGAGCACGATGGACCAGCGCGCGGGCGCCGTGCGGGCGGTGACCAGGATGCGGCCCTCCGCCGATTTTAGCGCGTTGAACAGGTGGAACAGGGCTTCTTCGTCCAGGGTTTCGGCCCGGTCGAGATCCTCGATGACATATGCGCCGCCGGTCTCGACCGCGATCGCGTCAGGCACAGTCAGAAGCCGTCCGCCCGTGCGCGCCAGAAACACCTGGGCGAGATGGCTTTTGCCGCAGCCCTCGGGGCCCCACACGGCCAAAAGCGGGCCGGGCCAATCGGGCCAGCGGTCGATCCAGGCGACGGCCTCGGCATTGGCGGGAGTGACCACATAATCGTCGCGTTCCAGGGCCGGGCGGTGCTCGAAAGGGATGGGGATTTGGCGCGGGCCGCTCAAGTGCCGCCGCCTCCCGCCTCGTGATCGTAGAACGTGCTTTTCTTGTAGCGGCCGAGGGCATAGCGGATCAGCACGCCGATGACGGCCGCCGCCGGCACGGCCAACAACACACCGGTGAAACCGAACAACGCGCCCCCCGCCATCAGGGCGAAGATGATCCAAAGCGGATGCAGGCCGACCCGGTCGCCCACGAAACGCGGGGTCAGGACATAGCTTTCAAGCGTCTGGCCGACCAGAAACACCCCGGCCACGGCGGCGATGGGGCCCCAATTGTCCAATCCGAACTGGAAGAAGGCGATGGCCAAACCGACGGTGATCCCCGTCGCCGCCCCGAAATAGGGAATAAAGGACACGGCCCCGGCGGCGACGCCGACCAACAGCCCCGAATTCAGCCCCACCACGGTCAGCCCGATGCCGTAAAACGCCGCCAGGGTCAGACATACGCTGGCCTGACCGCGAATGAACCCCGCCATGGTTTCGTCGATCCGGCGGGCCTGTTCACGGATTTCCGGGGCCGCGTCGCGCGGCAGATAGGAATCGACCCAGGCGACGATCTGGTCCCACTCGCGCAGCAGGTAGAACGACACGATAGGCGTGATGAGGGCCAGGGACAGGACGTTGAGAAACGCGAGCCCGCCGCTCCAGATCTCGCCAAGCAGGTTGGTGATCCATTGGATCACCTTCGATCCGTACTTGCCGGCGGCATCACGCAGATCCTGGCTGTCGGTGGCCGGCAGGTGCAGTTGCAGATCGGCCAGGAAGGGTTCGACCCAGGCGCGGAAATGGGCGAAGACCTCGGGCGCCAGCTTGACCAGGCCGACCACCTGATGCTGCAACAACGGCAGCAGCACGGCGATGACAC
>DNMS01000147.1:7111-7535 GCA_003488105.1 Rhodospirillaceae bacterium | reverse complement strand
TCGACGAGGCGACGGTCAAGCAGCTGGCCATCTATGTCCACTCACTGGGAGGCGGCAAGTAACCGCGTTTCAGCCGACGTCGCCGGCCCAAGGCGGGCCCCGGCCTTTGGGGTAAAACGAATGCGCAGCATGGGAAGTCTGTTGGACACGGCAATCGACGCCCCGGAAGTCCGGGAATACGACGTCGAGGCCGTCAACCGCAAGGAAACGCGGCCGCCGCTTTACGTGCCGCGCAAGAAGATCCATCCGCGCCGCGCCCACGGCTTTTTCCGCACCTTCAAGTGGTGGGTCATGGCCGCCACCCTGGGTATCTATTACGTCACCCCCTGGCTGCGCTGGGACCGCGGGCCGGGGGCGCCCGATCAGGCCGTCCTGGTCGATATTCCGGGCCGGCGGTTCTATTTCTTCTTCATCGAGATCTGGC
>DNMS01000147.1:6505-6908 GCA_003488105.1 Rhodospirillaceae bacterium | reverse complement strand
CATCGAGATCTGGCCCCAGGAATTCTATTACATCGCGGGCCTGCTGATCATGGCGGGCCTCGGCCTGTTTCTGGTCACCTCCGTGGTCGGTCGGGCATGGTGCGGTTATGCCTGCCCGCAGACCGTGTGGACGGACCTGTTCATCTGGGTCGAACGCCTGGTCGAAGGCGACCGGGGGGCGCGCATCCGCCTGGATAAGGAGCCGATGTCGGCGGCCAAGGCCACGAAGCGGCTGGCCAAATACGTGATCTGGCTGATCATCGCCATGGGCACCGGGGGTGCGTGGGTGTTCTACTTCGCCGACGCGCCAACGCTGCTGGTCGATCTGTTCACCGGTCAGGCCGCCACGGTCGCCTACGCCACCGTCGGGGTGCTGACCTTCACCACCTTCACCCTGGGCGGT
>DNMS01000147.1:4676-6381 GCA_003488105.1 Rhodospirillaceae bacterium | reverse complement strand
ACATGTGCCCCTGGCCGCGCATCCAGGCGGCGATGATGGACGAGGAAAGCCTGACCGTCACTTACCGCACGGACCGGGGCGAGCCGCGCAAACCGTTCGAAAAGAACGCCGACTGGGACACCCGCGGCGACTGCATCGATTGCAAGGCCTGCGTCGTCGTCTGCCCCATGGGCATCGATATCCGCGACGGCCAACAATTGGAATGCATCACCTGCGCGCTGTGCATCGACGCCTGCGACGACGTCATGGGCAAGATCGGCCGGCCGCGCGGGCTGATCGACTATGATTCCATCGCCAACGATGAACGCCGCCGCGCGGGCCAGGAAACCAAGCTGCACCTATTCCGTCCGCGCACCCTGTTCTATTTCGCGCTCTGGGCGCTGATCGGGCTCGGCATGGTCTATGTGCTGCTGACCCGGTCCGACCTGGACATCAACGTGATCCATGACCGCAATCCGCTGTACACGACGCTTTCGGACGGCAGCATTCGCAACGGCTATACCTTCAAAATTCTCAACAAGGCGCGCGAGCAGCGCACCCTGACCCTGCATGCTTCGGGCCTGCCCGGGATCGCACTGAAGGTCGTCGGCTCCGAAGACATGGGGGACAGCCCCGACCCCTACTTCACCGTGAAGCCCGACCGCCTGCAGTCGTTCCGCCTGCTGGTTACCGTGCCGCCGGGTATCCTGAAAGGCGATGCCGCCGACCTGCGCTTCGTGCTGAAGGAAATCAACACGGGCCAGACCGCATCCTACAACAGCCTGTTCCGAGGGCCCCAGTAATGAGCATTACCCTGCCCTCCGCCACACGGCCGATCACCGGCAAGATGGTGCTGATTTGGATCATCGCCTTTTTCGCCGTGATCATCGCCGTCAACCTGACCTTCGTCTATTTCGCGCTCGACAGTTGGCCGGGACTGACCACCCAGAAGGCCTATGAAGAAGGCGTCGCCTACAACAAAACCCTGGAAAGCGCCGCCCGCCAGGATGCCATGGGATGGCGTTCCCACGTTGCCCTGGGCCCGTCGATGCCCAAGGGAACCCGCATGCTGACCCTGACCATGACCGGCCCCGACGGTCCCCTTTCCGGGCTTGCCGCCCAGGCCCGCCTCGCCCGCCCGTTGGGCGAAGGCCTGACCGTGAACGCCAGACTGGCCGAGGACCGCCCGGGCCTCTACGCCGCCTTGTTGCGTCTTCCGGCCCTGGGCCGCTGGCAGGTCGAGGTCACCGCCCGGGCCCCGGATGGCCGCAGCTTCCGCATGGTCCACGAGATTCAGGCCGGGGACGCGAAATGAACCAGGTCACCGCCGCCGCCCCGGTTCCCGCTGCCGAGGCCACAACCGCCTCGCCCGAGACCCTGCACCTGATGGTCGAGAACGTCCATTGCGCGGGCTGCATCAAGCGGATCGAAGGTACGCTGGCGAACATGCCGGGCGTCGCCGCGTCGCGCGTCAACCTGTCGACCAAGCGTCTGCGGGTTGACTGGCTGCCCGGCCAGACCACCCCCGACGCCATCGCCGAAACGGTCACCGACCTGGGCTTTCCCGCCCGCGCCTTCGACCCTGCCGCCCTGCAAGACGGTGGCGAGGCCGAGGACAGACGCCTTTTGAAGGCCATGGCCGTGGCCGGGTTCGCCGCCGCCAACGTGATGCTGCTGTCCGTGTCCGTGTGGTCCGGGCATTTTTCCGGCATGGGCGGGGCGACCG
>DNMS01000147.1:937-4504 GCA_003488105.1 Rhodospirillaceae bacterium | reverse complement strand
GGCATGGGCGGGGCGACCCGCGACCTGTTCCACTGGGTCTCGGCGCTGATCGCCCTGCCCGCCGTGGTCTATGCGGGCATGCCGTTCTTCGCCTCCGCCGCGCGCGCACTCGCCAACCGGGCGCTGAACATGGACGTGCCGATCTCCCTGGCCGTGATCCTGGCCGCGGGCATGAGCCTGCAGCAGACCATGAAGGGGGCGGAACACGCCTATTTCGACGCCTCGGTGACGCTGCTGTTCTTCCTGTTGATCGGCCGCTACCTGGACCGCCGCGCGCGGACCAAGGCGCGGTCCGCCGCGACCCGTCTGCTCGGCCTGCGCGCCGCGACGGCCATGGTCGTGGGCTCGGACGGCAAACAGCGCGCCGTCGCAACCACAAGCCTCGTTCCCGGCATGGTGCTGGCCGTGGCGGCCGGGGAACGCCTGGCCGCCGACGGCGAGATCGCCACCGGCCGCACGGACATGGACACCTCCCTGGTCACCGGCGAAAGCCTGCCGCAGGCCGCCGCCCCCGGCGACGCCGTCTATGCCGGGACGCTCAACCTGACCGCCCCGGTCGAGGTCCGTATCACCGCCGCCGGCGAGGATACCTTGCTGGCCGAGATCGTCCGCCTGATGGAGGCCGCCGAACAGGGCCGCGCCAAATACGTAAAGCTGGCCGACCGGGCCGCCCGCATCTATGCCCCGGCCGTGCATATCCTGGCCGCCGGGACGCTCGCCGGCTGGTGGTGGGCGACCGGCGACGGGGAACGCGCGCTGCTGACCGCCGTCGCCGTCCTGATCATCACCTGTCCCTGCGCGCTGGGCCTTGCCGTGCCGGCGGTGCAGGTCGTTGCCTCCGGCCGCCTTCTCCAGCGCGGCGTGCTGCTCAAGGCCGCCGACGGGCTGGAACGTCTGGCCCAGGCGGACCATGTGGTGTTCGACAAGACCGGCACCCTGACCCTGGGCGAACCGGCTTTGGTCAACGGCGGCGACATTCCGCCCCAGGCCCTGCGCCTGGCCGCTGCCCTGGCTGCCCACAGCCGCCATCCCCTGGCCCGCGCCCTGGTCAAGGCCGCCCCCCAGGACGATAACGCCCGGATCGACCTTGCCGACATCGCGGAAACACCGGGCTGCGGCCTGTCCGCCCACCACGGCGACCGCCCGCTGCGCCTCGGCAGCGCGGCTTGGTGCCATGCCGAGGCAACGGCAACCGATACAGGCGCCCCCGCCGGTCCCGAATTCTGGCTGACCGACGGCGACGACGCCCCCGTGCGCTTCGTCTTCGCCGACCGGCTGCGCGACGATGCCCGCGACACCATCGCGCGGCTGCGAGCCATGGGACTGGGCATCGAACTTCTGTCCGGCGACCGCGAAGACGTCGTGCGCGCCGTCGCGGCCGAGCTGGGCATCGACGACTGGCGGGCCCAATGCCCGCCCGCCGCCAAGGTCCAGCGCCTCAAGGACCTGGCCGCCGAGGGTCGCCACGTAGTGATGGTCGGCGACGGCCTGAACGATGCGCCCGCCCTGGCGGCGGGCCATGCCTCCCTGTCGCCCGCAACCGCCGCCGACATCAGCCAGACCGCCGCCGACATGGTGTTCCAGGGCCGCTCTCTCGCCCCCGTGGCCGAGGCCGTCGCCGTGGCCCGCGCCGCGACCCGGCATGTGAAGCAGAATTTCGTCCTGGCCCTGCTCTACAACGTCATCGCCGTGCCGATCGCCGTGGCCGGTTTCGCAACGCCGCTGGTCGCCGCCGTCGCCATGTCGTCGTCATCGATCCTGGTGACGCTCAATGCGCTGCGCCTGAAACTCGTGAAATAGGAACCGCCTGATGGATGTCCTGATCTACCTGATCCCCGCCGCCCTGTTCCTCGGCCTGATCGGCTTGGGGGCGTTCTTTTGGGCGCTGAAGTCGGGCCAATTCGAGGATCTGGACGGTGCTGCCGAGCGCATCCTGATGGATGACGAAGACAAACCCGGCACCTGGTTCGGCATCCATCCGCCCTGCCATTGACGAGGCATCCCGCCGGACCGGGCCCGTTTCCGCCATTTCTGCGTTGAACCGGTTTGCTTTTGCGCCGTATCTTAGGTTTCGGCGGCACCGTCACCGCGTGCAGCCCAACAAAGGGGAATGGACGCATGGGCCGCAGTGATCCAAGCAAATCCGGCAATCTTGCCAAGGCGCCGCAAAGCCTGGACGGCGTGCCGCTGCTGGACTGTCTAAGCACGACTGAACGGGCCGGGCTGGAACGGCAATGCCGATGGATGGACTTCGGGCCCGGTGAAAAGATCATCGAACGGGGCGAGGAATATTCCAGCGTCTATTTTCTCATCACCGGCACCGCCCATGTCCTGAACTATTCGGAATCCGGGCGCGCCGTGTCCTATGCCGCGCTGAAGAACGGCGACGTGTTCGGCGAACTGGCCGCCATCGACGGCCTGCCACGCTCCGCCTGGGTCTGCACCATCACGCGCTGCATCGTCGGTGCCGTGCCCGGCCCGGTGTTCCTCGATCTCGTCACCAGCAACCGGGACATGGCCATGGCGCTGCTCAAACGCCTGGCCGCCGTGATCCGCCTGGGCGACGAACGGCTGGCCGACGTCAGCCTGCTGGGCGCCGAACAGCGGGTCTGCATGGAATTGATCCGCATGGCCGAACCGGATCCGAACGATCCCGAGCGCTACCTGGTGTTCCCCGTGCCGACCCAGACCAACTTCGCCAACATGATCGGCGCGTCGCGCGAAACCGTTTCGCGCATCCTGGGCCGCCTGCGCGACGACGACATCGTCCAGCGTACGGACAAGGGCCTGGCGATCCCCGACCGGGGCCGCCTGGAACAACGGGCGTTGATGTAGCGGATTACGGTGCCGCCACCCAGGTCCGCGCCAGCTTAAGCGTCCTGAAAATCATCAGGTCGTGGTTGGGGCGCGAGCCGCTTTCCACGAACGACTGCAAAAGAGACTTCAGCAATTCGTTGTCACAAACGAAGGCCAGTTTGAATGGTCGGGCAAGGTAATCCTGCGGCAGTCTGACCGCCTCGTCATCGGCGACGGCGCGCAGGATTGCATTGGTCCAGGACGCCACCGTATCGGAATCGACTTCCGACAGATCGACGATCATGTAGGTGTGATAATCACGGATATTCGCCGCCTCCCAGGCGGTAATCTCCATGATCTCGAAGGGGGCCGCAAAGCCGGAATGGCGGACATATACACCGGTCGGCTCTTCGATAATTTGATAGGTCATAAATCGTGCGCCTTCCGGAGTTTGGAACGGCCATGCATCAAAATGAGACCATTCCTCCCAGGCCGACGCAATGACATTATTCGCAAGTGCGAAAAAGAGAATTTAGAAACAAGCCGATCAGCCCTAGGGCGTCGTCATGACGATCATCCGCCACAGGTCGGAAAGCCGGGCGCGCACCGACTCGCGGTGAGTCTCGAAGGTGACATGTGCCTCCGGCGCAGCACCGGGCCGGAGACCGATCGACCACAGGGGCGTGATCTCGTTCGGCACGAAGGAATAGCGCACGTCGATGACGCGGTCGGGGCGGATCGGGTCGCGCGCCACGTAGCCGTCGCTGTAAA
>DNMS01000147.1:0-816 GCA_003488105.1 Rhodospirillaceae bacterium | reverse complement strand
GGCGAACCGCGCGATGTCGCGCGCCTGCCGTGAACCCGCCTGCAGCCACGGGAAATCTCGCGCCGGATCAAGCCGCGGAACGGACGTGCCCGGCATGACCATGGCGCCGATGCCGGCACGCACGGCATCCACATGGAAACGGTCGGCGGTCTCGTAGATCACCTTCCACACCAGAATGTTGGCGAAGCTGGGTTTGACCTCAAGCCGCAGCGGCGCGTGTCCCCGTTCCACCGCAAGGACATGGCCCATGGCCAGGGCATTGCGATGCTGAACCACGCCCAGCCCCAGATAAACCAGCGCCCAGACAAGAGCCGCCCGGCCCCAGGCACCGTTCCGCCGCACCACGCCGACGATGGCCAACGCCAGGATCGGCAACGTGAACAGGGGATCGACGATGGAGATGATGCTCCAGGAAAAGCGTTCATCGCTGAACGGCCACAGCAGCACGGTGCCGTAGGACGTCGCCGTGTCGAGCAGCCCGTGGGTGCCGTATCCCAGGGCGCAGAACATCCAAGTTTGCAGGAACATCAGGCCGTGCCATCGCCGAAACGGCCAATGCAGAAGAAGAGCGGCGATCAGCCCGCCCACGGGGATGAAGATCAGGGAGTGGGAGAACTGGCGGTGATATTCCAGGAACAGCAGGGGGTCGGTCTGTGAGCGGATCAGCACATCCAGGTCCGCCATCATCCCGGCGATGAAGCCGAGGCCGCCGGCCACGACGGCCTGGGTGCGCCGGCGCGTGGCAAGCGGAAGGACCGCGCCGAGGGCGCCCTGACTGACCGGGTCCATGGGGGTCAGTCGTCCTGTGGGTCGGTC
>DNMS01000015.1:383-4564 GCA_003488105.1 Rhodospirillaceae bacterium | reverse complement strand
CGCCCGTGGGCCTGGTCAACGACATGCCCATCGCCATTGACGCCAGCCTGCGCCGCTTTGACCAGTTATTCGCCGCCGCCGGGCATCCCCATTGCCTGTTCCCTGTCAGTTTCGACGAATTGAAACGCCTGACCGGCGGGATCGTGTCCTACAACATCGCGGAGGCCATCGACCCCGACGCGGTCGAAATGCCGCGCTTCCAGCGCAGCCGTACCTTCATGAAGGCCGAATAATATTACCTGCGCCGAATGTGTTATGCGCAGAATACATAATTAGAAATTTCTTATTTAAATTAAAAACCAATACTTGTGGACAGGTGTCCGCCGCCGTCGATTCGCCCTAATCTCTCCGTTGCTCGCGATGCGCGAGCCCGTCGCGCGGCTTCGCCCGGAATTGGGGGGAGGAGACCCTGGACGGCCCCAAAAAACAATGATCCGAGACGGTGCGGCTGTTTCCGGCTGACAGCCCGCGACGTCTACGGACGATCGAGAATCACGGTGACGTCATGAAATTCAAACTCTCCCTGTTCAACGTCTTTTTGCTGCTTGCCCTGATCGCCCTGATCGGGGTCGCCACGCTGTCGGGCATCAGCGCCACGACCATGCGTGACACCATGCTGAACGACCGGCAGGATAAGGTTAAGCAGATCGTCCTGGGCGTTAACGCCATTGTCCGGCACGAACTGGCCAAACAGAAAAATAACGAACAAACACCGGAAGCAGCCAGGGAGCGCATCTTGAGCGCGATCCGAAGCGTCCGTTTCGATGGCGACAACTACATCTTCGCCATCACCTACGAATTCTGCACCCTGGCCCATGTCGATCCGACGAAGATGGGCAAGTGCAAGAAACTGCCGCGGCGCGAGGTATTCAACGAACTTGCCAAGAGCGGCGGCGGGTTCAGCCGCTACAAGGGGCCGAAACCGGGCTTCCAGGGAGATACCTTCGACAAGGTGTCCTACATCCATCCCGTGCCCGAGATGAACATGTACATCGGCACTGGCGCCTATTTCGACGATATCGACGAGGCCTATAATCGGCGCCTTGCGCAGCTTGGCGGGATCGGTCTGGCGATCATCACGGTGATCGTCGGGTTCGGGTTTCTGGTCGGCCGCAACGTGTCGAAGTCACTCAACACTCTGTCATCGCGCATGAACGAGCTTGCACAGGGCAAGCTGGATGTCGGGCTCGATCTCACAAGCTTCGTAAAGGAGGTCGACGGGATGATCGGCTCCGTGAAAATTTTCCGCACGGAGCTTGAACGCAACAAGAAGCTCGAAGAAGAAAAGGTCGTTCTTGAGAAAAAGGCCGAGGAGGACCGCCGCAAGGCGACCCTGCGGCTGGCCGACGAGTTCGACGCCTCGGTCGGCGAGATCGTCAAGGCGGTCGGCAATTCGGCCGGCGAGATGGACACCACCGCGACCCAGATGAGCACCGCCGCCAACCAGGCGACGGAGCAGGCGATCGGCGTTGCGGCGGCGGCCGAACAGGCCAGCCGCAACACGGCCTCGGTTGCCTCGGCGACGGAGGAACTGTCGTCCTCCATCGAGGAAATCGCCCGCCAGGTCCAGAAGGCGTCGGAAGTCGCCAACCAGGCGGTCAACGAATCCCAGATGGCCAACGAAAAGGTCAGCGGGCTTGCCGACGCGGTCGGCAAGGTTGGTCAGGTCGTGACCCTGATCACCGACATCGCCGAACAGACCAACCTGTTGGCCCTCAACGCCACCATCGAGGCGGCCCGCGCCGGAGACGCCGGCAAGGGCTTCGCCGTGGTCGCCAGCGAGGTCAAGAACCTGGCCAGCCAGACCGCCAAGGCAACCGAGGAAATCTCGCAGCAGATCGCGGGCATCCAGCAGGCGACCAATTCGTCGGTGGGGGCGATCGGCAATATCGGCGCCACCATTGACGAGATCAATACGATCTCGGCGACCATTGCCGCCGCCATCGAGGAACAGGGCGTTGCGACCCAGGAAATCTCGCGCAGCGTGCACGAAGCCTCGGCCGGAACGGATCAGGTCACGCAGAACATCGCCAACGTGCGGAAGTCTTCGGAAGAAACCGGGCAGTCGGCGGATCAGGTCAAAACCGCGGCCAATGGGCTTTCGGAACTGGCCGCGACCCTGCAGTCCCAGGTCGAGCGTTTCCTGGCGGGAGTGCGCGCTTAAGGCCTTCGACAGCCTCCTTGCCCGTGATCCTGCCCCGCGGCGGCAACGACGCCACCGCGGGGCGGTTCCGGCAATCGGCAGAATTCCGAACAGGCTAGTTGAAAGCGGGCGGCGGCTTCGTTATGACTGCGGTTCCGCAGGTGCCCGGATGTCTCGTTTCCGGTGCCATGCGGACTTGGGGACAGGTGCGCGAGTGGCTGAAGCGGGCTCCCTGCTAAGGAGTTAGGCCCCCATAAGGGCCTCGAGGGTTCGAATCCCTCCCTGTCCGCCAGCCTTCGCTCTTTGAGCTTCGGCTGGCTTACGCCGGTAAGCCAGCCGAAGAGCGATTAGAGCGAGGCTGCCCTCCGAAACTCCGCAGGAGCGAAGGGGGGCTGATCGGGATGTGTCGTATGTATTACGTCTATCTCATCCGCTCGGACGCCCACGCCGCACAGCGCTATGTCGGCTTTACGACCGACCTTAAAAAACGCTTGGCCGCGCACAACGCCGGAAAATCACTTCACACAGCAAAATATAGGCCCTGGTCTTTGGTTAGTTACCATGCGTTTGCTGATAAGCGGCGTGCGCAGGAATTCGAACATTACCTTAAGTCGGGTTCGGGCAAGGCCTTCGCGAATAAACGATTTTGGTGAATCTCTATGCCGGAACGCTCACAACAGGGAAAAAGCCCCAAGCCGCCCGCCGCCCGCCGCCGCCCGGCGGGGGTCATGGGGTCGGTCTTGAAGGCGTTCGAGGTGCTTGAGGTGTTCGAGCGCAAATGGCGGCCGCTTGGCGTCACTGAACTGGCGCGCGAGACGGGCCAGCCGAAAAGCTCCCTGCACCGCGTGCTGTCGACCCTGGTCCATGCCGGTGTGCTGGAGCAGAACGAGCAGGGGCTCTACCGCCTGACGCTCAAGCTGTGGCGGATCGGCAGCCTGGCGCTGGCCGAGGTCGATCTGGTCCAGGTCGCCTTTCCGTTCCTGGAAGACCTGTGCCGGGCCACGGACGAGACGATCCATCTGGCGGTGCTGGAGCCCGGCGGCGGTGTGGTCTATCTGTCCAAGGTGGAAAGTCCCCGTTCAATCCGCGTGCAAACGCAGGTCGGGCGCATCACGCCGTCCTGGTGCACGGCCACGGGGCGTATGCTGCTGGCCCATGACCCGAGCCAGCGCGATCGGGTGCTGGCTGGGCCGATGGTCCGGCTGACCCCGGACACGGAGACCGATCCCGAACGCCTGCGCCGGATCATCGACAAGGTGGCGGAAGACGGTGTCGCCGTCACCAAGGGCGAGAACAATCCGGAAATGGGCGGCATCGCCGCCCCGATCCGCGATCACACGGGCGCGGTCGTCGCGGCCCTGGGGCTGGGCGTGCCGGCCTTCCGCATGGATGCACCCTTGATCGAACGCTGTGCCGCGCAGGTCGTGCGGACGGCGGCCGAGATATCCCGGGCCCTGAACTACCGGCCGGTCGACGAGGAATAGACAATGTTCCATATTGTGGAACAATATTCGACTTTACGGCGTATTGATCCTTTTAATAGCTGATTTTAAGGGTTGTTCAGCATTCAGTTTGTTCCGCAATATAGAAAAAATCTTTTCGTATTTGTCGTGGAATGGTAACCTGGGGCTGTCGATACCCCGGCCTTTGGAGACAAGACATGCAAGCCGCTGAACTGAGGAATGATCCTTTTCGCCGTATCACCGTGGTCCCGTTCACGGGTGTGTTCGGCGCTGAAATTTCCGGCGTCGATCTGAACAACCTTGATGACGAGACCGTGGCCGAGATCCGCGAAGCGCTGCTGCGCTACAGCGTCGTGTTCTTCCACGGACAGGATTTCACGCCGGATGCCCAGGCGGCGTTCGGGCGGCGCTTCGGGGTGTTGAACCGCCATCCTTACGTAAAGCCCATGGACGGCTATCCGGAGGTGTTCCGCATCGTCAAGGAGCCGACGGACAAGCATCACTTCGGCAGCGGCTGGCATACGGATTTGGCCTATACGGAGACCCCGGCGCTGGCCACCATCCTGTACGGCGTC
>DNMS01000015.1:0-157 GCA_003488105.1 Rhodospirillaceae bacterium | reverse complement strand
CCACCATCCTGTACGGCGTCGACGTGCCCGAGGCCGGCGGCGACACCATGTTCGCCAGCCAGCAGGCGGCCTACGACCGGCTGACCGACGGCATGAAGGCCATGGCGGCCGACCTGAAGGCGGTCTATACCAACGCCCATACCTACGGAAAGGACGC
>DNMS01000287.1 GCA_003488105.1 Rhodospirillaceae bacterium | reverse complement strand
TGACCAACATGCCCGAGGCCAAATTGGCCCGCGAGGCGGAGATCTGTTACGCCACCGTGGCCATGGTCACGGATTTCGATTGCTGGCATCCGGACCACGACCACGTGACGGTCGATGCCATCATCAAGGTGCTGCTGGACAACGCTGAAAAGGGCCGCACTCTGGTCAAACAGGTCGCCCCCAAGCTGTCGGGCCGGGCGGATACCTGCGCCCACGGCTGCCACACGGCCCTGGAACATGCCCTGATCACGGCCCCCGAGGCGCGCGATCCCGACATGATCCAGAAACTGTCGGCCGTCGCCGGGCGGGTTCTTTAAAAAATATCGAGGAGGAGACGACCCATGGCCAAGGCCTATTGGATGAGCCTGCGGATTCAGATTCACGATGCCGACAAGATGAAGGCCTATGCGGAAAAGGCCGGGCCGGCCATCGCCGCCGGGGGCGGCACGTTCCTGGCCCGGGGCGGCAAGGTCAAGTCGCTGGAAGGGTACGATCAGGGCCGCGTGGTCATCATCGAATTCCCCGATTTCGACACGGCGCTGAAGACCTATCATTCTCCCGCCTACGAAGACGCCCATTCCCACATCTTGGGCGGTGCCGTGGAACGCGACACCTTCATCGTCGAGGGCATCGAGGACCCGGCCCCGCGCGGGGAAACCGCCGGTCCCGTCGCCTATTGGGTCGGCGCGCATATGACAGTGCACGACGCCGACAAGATGGCCGCCTATGTGGCCAAGGCGACCCCGGCGATCCAGGCCGTTGGCGCACGCGGCCTGGTGCGCGGCGGCCGGGTTCAGACCATGGAAGGCTTTCCGCAGACCCGCATCGCCCTGATCGAACACCTGAACTGGGACGTTGCCGCCGGTTATTACGATTCGCCGCTGTATGCCGAGGCCCGCAAGGCGCTGGACGGCGGCTGCACCCGCGATATCTGTATCACCGAGGCATTGGCGTAAGGCAGGCGCGGCATGAACGTCGACGGCACCCCCTACCGCACGATCTGGCTCGCCGACGACGGCTGGGCGGTCGAAATCATCGACCAGACCCGCCTGCCGTTCGATTTCGTCACCCGGCGGCTGGAAAATGTTTCGGACGCGGCGCAATCCATCGCTGACATGTGGGTGCGGGGGGCCCCCCTGATCGGGGCCACGGCGGCCTACGGCATGGCGCTGGCCATGCACGCCGACCCGTCGGACGCGGGCCTCGTCACGGCCTACGACACCCTGCTGGCGACCCGGCCGACGGCGGTCAATCTGCGCTGGGCCCTAGATGAAATGAAAACCCTGCTGGCGCCGCTTTCCGCCAACCAGCGGGCCGAGGCGGCGTATAAACGCGCCGCCGACATCGCCGACGAAGATGTCGCCATCTGTTCCGCCATCGGCGACCACGGCAAGCCATTGATCGACGAGGTCTGGGCCCGCCATGGCAAGGCCCGGCCGGTCAACGTGCTGACCCATTGCAATGCGGGCTGGCTCGCCACCGTCGACTGGGGCACGGCCCTGGCCCCCATCTACAAGGCCCATGACGCGGGCGTGGCGGTTCATGTCTGGGTCGACGAGACCCGGCCCCGCAATCAGGGGGCCAGCCTGACCGCCTGGGAATTGGGCCAGCACGGGGTGCCCCATACGGTGATCGCCGACAACGTGGGCGGCCATTTGATGCAGCACGGCCAGGTCGACCTCTGCATCACCGGCACGGACCGCACCACGGCGTCCGGCGACGTGTGCAACAAGATCGGAACCTACCTGAAGGCGCTGGCGGCCTATGACAACAACGTACCGTTCTATGTCGCCCTGCCGGGCCCGACCATCGACTGGACGCTGCATGACGGCGTCAAGGACATCCCCATCGAGCAGCGCTCCCCCGACGAGGTCACCCGCATGACCGGGCGCACCGACGGCGGCGAGATCACCACCGTGACAATCACCCCCGACGGCTCGCCCGCCGCCAATTACGCCTTCGACGTGACGCCCCGGCGCCTCGTCACGGGCCTGATTACCGAACGCGGCGTCGCCCGCGCCACCCCCGAGGGCCTTGCCGCCCTTTACCCGGAGAAAGCCCAATGAAGCTCTACTACCGCCCCGGTGCCTGTTCCATGGCCGTTCATGTCCTGCTCGAGGATCTGGGCGTCGACTACGAAGCCATCGCCGTGTCCGACGAGGTTCTGGCGTCCGAGGAATACAAAAAGACCAATCCGCGCAACCAGGTGCCGTCGCTGGCGACGGAGGACGGCCTGCTGACGGAAAGCGTCGCCATCATGCTGTATTTGTCCGACAAGTTCGGCGGCAATCTGACTCCGGCGCGGGGGACCTGGGAGCACGGCCAGATGATGATGATGCTGATGTTCATGGCGTCGCAGGAACACCCCGCCTTCGCCATCAACATGCGGCCCTTCCGCTGGACCGACGATGAAAGCGCCCATGCCGGCATCAAAGCCAAGGCGGAACAGAACTGGCTGGCTTGCCTGACCCGCACCAACGGCTGGGCCGAAGGCCGCGAATGGCTGGTCGGCGACAAGATGACCCTGGCCGATTGCCTGGCCTGGGTGCATGCCCGCTGGGGCCTGCGCTGCACGCCCAAAACGCCGGACGGCTTCCCGGCCCTCTGGGCGCTGGCCAACCGGGTCGATGCCCATCCCGCCGCCCAGCGGGTGATGGCACAGGAAGGCATCAAGCCGCTCGCTTAACGCGGGCCGGCGGGGGAGGAGACAGGCATGAAAGTCGTCATTACCGGGGGCTGCGGCTTCCTCGGCCAGATGATCGCCAAGGCGATCTTGAAACGCGGTGAACTGCGCGGCCCCGACGGCAAACCGGCCGAGATCGATGAAATACAGCTGTTCGACCAACTGGCCCCCGTGACGCCCTTTGCCTGGGCGGACAAGCGGGTGACGACCGTCGCCGGTGATATCTCGGACAAGGCCACGGTCGCGGCCCTGGTCGACCGCGACGACGTCTCCGTGTTCCACCTCGCCTCCGTCGTCTCGGCGGGCGGCGAGAAGGATTTCGACATGGCCATGCGGGTCAACCTCATGGGCGGGCTGAACATCCTGGATGCGGCCCGCGCCCGGGGCTCCGCCCCCCGCCTGGTGTTCTCCTCGTCGCTCGCCGTGTTCGGCGGCCCGGACCTGCCGAAAGAGGTCGACGACTGGACCCGCCACACGCCGGAAACCACCTACGGCATGACCAAGGCGTTCGGCGAACTGGCGATCAACGACTATACCCGCAAGGGCTTCATCGACGGCCGCACCGTGCGCCTGCCGACCATCGTGATCCGCCCGGGCGTGCCCAACGCGGCGGCCTCGGGCTGGGCGTCCGGCATCTTCCGCGAACCCCTGCAAGGGAAAGAGCACGTCCTGCCCGTGCACGACGGCTTCTACATGATGCTGCTGGGCTACCGCAGCGCGGTCGAGGGCTTCCTTGCCGTGCACGAAGCCGATGGGGCCGCCATCGGCCCGGACCGCACCGTCTGCCTGCCCAACAAGGCCTATGCGGTGGCGCAGATGATCGAGGCCCTGGAACGCGTGGCGGCGGAAGAACGGATCAAGCTCGGCCCCATCACCCGTGAGCGCGACCCGGCCGTCGAAGCCATCTGCGGCTCCTGGCCCTTGAAGATGGACAGCACCAAGGCCAAGGCCCTGGGATGTCCCGAGGACGTCGACCTGGACAGCGTGATCCGGGGATTCATCGAGGATTTTCTCTAGCCACAAATCCCAAGCGGGCTGATTTCAGGCCCGCGACGGCGGTTTGTGCAAATTACGATTAAGAAAACCACAGAGACGGTGAGGCGGTGAGAAGAGGGAAACCCCTTATCCGTCATGGCCGGGCTTGACCCGGCCATCCATGTCTTTCTTGGGGGGGGCGTGGATGCCCGGATCAAGTCCGGGCATGACGATTCTTTCGGCTCGCTTCTCACGGCCTCACCGCCTCAGGGGGTCAAAAGAAAAAGGCCCCGGATTTCTCCGGGGCCTTTTTTATTCGGTTCAGAGCCGGTCGGGCTTAGTGCACGTCCGACCAGATCTTGCGCTTGAGGGCGAACAGCATGCCCGTGAGCACCAGCAGGAACAGCATCACCTTGATGCCGAGGCGCTTGCGCGCCTCAAGCTCCGGTTCCGCCGCCCAGGCCAAGAAGGTGGTCACGTCATGGGCTTGCTGGGCCACCGTGGCCTTGGTGCCGTCGGAGAATTCGACGCCATCCTCGACCAGCGGGTTGGCCATGGCGATCACGCCGCCCGGGAAGTACTTGTTATAGCTTCCGCCATCCGGCAGTTCGAAGCCCGCAGGAGGCTCGCCGTAGCCGGTCAGCAGCGCATAGACGTAGTCGGCGCCGATGGTGAATCCGTCCGGGTGTTTCATGGACACCTTGATCACCGAATCGCCGCCCTGGGCGCGCGCCTTGGTGATCAGCGACAGGTCCGGCGGCGCCTTGCCGTTGTTGGCGGCGGCGGCGGCCTTGTCGTTGGCGAACGGCGACGGCAGCGGATCGGACGGTGTGCGCTTGCGGGCGAACATGTCCCCGTCGTCATTGGGGCCGTCCTGGATCTCATACTCGGCGGCAAGGGCTTTGGTCTGCGCTTCCGAGAACCCGATGTCCTGCAGATTGCGGAACTTGATCAGGTTCATGGAATGACAGGCCGAGCAGACTTCCTTGTACACCTTGTAGCCGCGCTGGGCCGACGCCCGGTCGTAGGTTCCGAACAGGCCCTTGAAGGTCCAGTCCTGAACCGCCGGCTTGTGGGCGGCGCCGGCCGCCTGGGCCGGGGCGGAGGTCAGGGTCAGCGCCACGACGGCACCGGCGGTGAGAACGGCCGCGAAGGCGGTCTTGATGGTTGGTTTCATCATTTTCCTTACTCCGCGGGCTGAGTGACCGAGGCGGAAATGCTTTCCGGCAGGGCCTTGGGCCGTTCGATGACGCCCAGGATGGGCAGGATCACCAGAAGGTGCGCGAAGTAGTAGATCGTCGAGATCTGGCCGAGCAGAACCCAGACACCTTCCGGCGGATGGGCGCCGACCATGCCGAGCACGATCCAGTCGAGCACGAAGATCCAGAAGAACCACTTGTAGATCGGCCGGAACCGGGCCGAACGCACCTTGGAGGTATCGAGCCAGGGCACCAGCGCCAGCAGGATGATCGAGCCGAACATGGCGATGACGCCCGCCAACTTCGCCGTCATCAGCCAGGAAACCGGCCAATACAGGATGAAGTCGTTGGTGAAGGCGCGAAGGATCGCGTAGGACGGCAGGAAGTACCATTCGGGCACGATGTGCGGCGGGGTCGCCAGCGCGTTGGCCGGGATGTAGTTGTCCGCTTCGCCGAAGTAGTTGGGTGCAAAGAACACGAAGAAGCTGAAGATCAGCAGGAACACGCCCATCCCGAACAGGTCTTTGATGGTGAAGTAGGGATGGAAGGGAATGGTGTCCTGCGGGCCCTTCACGTCAACGCCGGTCGGGTTGTTCGACCCGAAGGTATGCAGCGCCCAGATGTGCACGACCACCAGGCCCAGGATCACGAAGGGCAGCAGGTAGTGCAGCGAGAAGAAGCGGTTGAGGGTCGGATTGTCGACCACGAAGCCGCCCCACAGCAGGGTCACGATGCTGTCGCCGACCACCGGAATGGCCGAGAACAGGTTGGTGATGACCGTGGCCCCCCAATAGGACATCTGGCCCCAGGGCAGAACGTAGCCCATGAACGCCGTCGCCATCATGGCGAGCAGGATCAGCACGCCGATGATCCACAGCAGTTCGCGGGGGTTCTTGTAGGACCCGAAGTAGAGGCCGCGGAAGATGTGGATGTAGACGGCGATGAAGAAGAAGCTGGCGCCGTTCATGTGCAGATAACGGATCAGCCAGCCGCCGTTGACGTCGCGCATGACGCGCTCGACCGAGGTGAAGGCCAGCGTGGTGTGCGGCGTGTAATGCATGGCCAGCACGATGCCCGACACGATCATGATGATCAGCGCCAGACCGGCCAGGGAGCCGAAGTTCCACCAGTAGCTGAGGTTCTTCGGAGCCGGATAGCCGGAGCCCACGGAATGGTCGATGAAGCTGAAGATCGGCATGCGATGCTCGATCCACTTCACGACGCCGTTCTGCATGAATTTGCTTGTCGATTGTTGTTCGCTCATGACGTCCCCCGTTACCCGATCACGACCTGGGTGTCCGACGCGAACGTATAGTTCGGGACAAGCAGGTTTTGCGGCGCCGGGCCCTTGCGGATCCGACCCGAGGTGTCGTAGTGCGAGCCGTGGCAGGGGCAGAACCAGCCGCCGAAGTCACCCTTCGGCTCGCCTTCTTTCTGACCCAACGGAATGCAACCCAGGTGGGTGCACACGCCGACCATGATCAGCCAGTCGTCCTTTTGGACGCGGTCGGCGTCCTTGGCCGGGTCCGGCAGGGCCGCGGTGTCGTCTTTTTTCGCCTGTTCGATCTCGGCCGCGGTGCGGTTGCGGATGAACACCGGCTTGCCCTGCCAGACGACCGTGATGCTCTGGCCGTCCTTGATGGGCTCCAGATTCACTTCCGTGGTCGCCAGGGCCAGGGTATCGGCCGCCGGGTTGAGGCTGTTAACAAACGGCCACAGGGACAACGCGGTACCCACCGCGCCGACAGTAGCCGTGGAAACCAGTAGGAAATCGCGGCGCGTCTGCGCGTCGATTTCGGCGGTTGGCGGGGTGCTCGCCGTGTCGCTCATAAGCACTTCCCCTTAAAAGGTGTTTTGATCTTGTGTTCGCCGCCCCGGCTTGATGGGTGTCAAACCTGAACGGCCCCCGAACTCACCGCCAAATCTAAGGGACCGGCGGAAAAGAGGCAACGGCAGGCTGTATATTACCCAACCGTCATAGAATGTGCGGACGCATGACGCCCGCACGAACCGGCGAGACCTTATGTCCTGAGGGGCTTTCAGGCAAGCGCTAAGTGTTGAGAATAGCTTGCAAACCGGGCCTTTCGGGGCCTTCATGGGGCGGTCATGTCCGCATCGGTCGAAATCGCCCTGTATGAACCCGATATCCCGCAGAACACGGGCGCCGTGATGCGCACGGCGGCCTGCCTGGGGGCGGCCTTGCATATCATCGAACCCTGCGGATTTGTGCTGTCGGATGCCCGCATGCGGCGCTCGGGCATGGATTACCTGGATCGCCTGGACATGCGCCGTCATGCCTCTTGGACTGCGTTCCGGGAGGCATTGGAAGGCCGCCGCCTGGTGCTGCTGACCACCGCGGCGGCCACGCGTTTGCCGGATTTCCGCTTTCGGGCTGGCGACATGCTGTTGTTCGGGCGCGAAAGCGCCGGGGTGCCGGACGATGTGCATGCCGCCGCCGATGCGCGGGTGCGGATTCCCCTGGCTCCCGGCACACGGTCCTTGAACCTGGCGGCCAGTGCGGCCATGGTTCTGGCGACGGCGCTGGGCCAGCTTGGCGCCTATCCCGGAGACCCAGACACCCCATGAACGACGCAACGCCCCCCGCCGCCGATTACTCGGACGCCCATAAATCCCGCGCCAAGGCCTGGTTCGAGCGCCTGCGCGACGATTTCTGCACGGCGCTGGAGGATATCGAGGACGCGGTCACCGGCCCCAACGGCACCAGTGCGCGGCAGCCGGGCCGATTCGCGCGCAAATCCTGGGAACGTCCCGGCGACGTGGCCGGTAAAATGGGCGGCGGCGGTGTCATGGCCGTGATGCGGGGCGGGCGTGTGTTCGAAAAGGCGGGGGTCAACGTGTCCACCGTCATGGGCGAATTTTCCGAGGAATTCCGGGCGCGAATCCCGGGGGCTGCCGAAGACCCCCGATTCTGGGCGTCCGGCATTTCCACCGTCATCCATCCCAATTCGCCGCTGGTGCCGGCGGCGCATATGAACACGCGCATGATCGTCACCACCCAGGGCTGGTTCGGCGGCGGCGGCGACCTGACGCCCGTGTTCCCCGACGACGCCGACACGGATCAGTTCCACGGTGCTTTCAAGACGGCCTGCGATGCCCATGATCCGGCCTACTATCCCAAGTTCAAGGAATGGTGCGACCGCTACTTCTTCCTGCCGCACCGGAACGAGGCGCGGGGCGTCGGCGGCATTTTCTACGATCAGCACAACACGGGCGACTGGGACGCCGATTTCGCCTTCACCCAGGACGTCGGCCGGGCCTTCGCCGCCGTCTATCCCAAGATCGTGCGCAAGCACATGAACAAGACCTGGACCACGGACGAGCGTGACGCGCAGCGGATGAAGCGCGGGCGCTATGTGGAATTCAACCTGCTGTATGACCGGGGCACCATCTTCGGCCTGCAGACGGGCGGCAATACCGAGGCGATCCTGATGTCCCTGCCGCCGGACGTCGCCTGGCC
>DNMS01000415.1:17780-18004 GCA_003488105.1 Rhodospirillaceae bacterium | reverse complement strand
ATGGAACTGCGCACGGTGGAACTGGAGCGGGTCAGCACCCTGACGGATGAACGCATCGCCAGTGCCCGGCGCTTCCTGAAGGATGCGGCGGGCGAATTGGACGAGGCAACGGCGCGGGCGTCGGACCGGGTGACGGAAGCGTCCGACTCCCTCACGGCGGGCAGTGTAAAGGTCGAAGAAGTGGTCGACCATGCGGTGTCGCGCCTGGGCACCATCGGCGATGT
>DNMS01000415.1:17168-17744 GCA_003488105.1 Rhodospirillaceae bacterium | reverse complement strand
CATTGCGGATGCCGGCCAGACGTGCCGTCGTGCGATCGGAATCGGTGACTGCTTCCTGCACCACTGCCTGGGCACCATCGGCGATGTCGTCAAGGAAGTGGTGCAGGAAGCAGTCACCGATTCCGATCGCACGACGGCACGTCTGGCCGGCATCCGCAATGGGCTGACGCAATATCGGGGCGAGTTGGAACAGGCCGTCACGGATGCCCGCGAACGCCTAACCAGTTTGTCGACCGTCATGCGCACCTCGGCCGCCGACGTGACCAAGGCGTCGGAAAACGCCGGCACGGACCTGCATGGATTTTCGGAACGTCTGCAGGAGCAGGCGGTCAACGTCACGCGCATGGCCAACGATGCGGCGGCGCGTCTGTTGCGTGTGGGCGAAGGGCTGCAAAGCCGCGCCAACGAGGTCGCCCAAACCGTTGACAAGTCATCCAACATGGTGACCCTGATTTCTGATTCCCTGCATTCGTCGTCACAGCAACTGACGGGCGTGGTTGAACGGGCGTCCGGTCAGGTCGAGGCCATCGGCACGATGCTGCGCCAACGCACGGTGGAACTGGAAGGCATGTCGGA
>DNMS01000415.1:15395-16893 GCA_003488105.1 Rhodospirillaceae bacterium | reverse complement strand
GAACTGGAGAACGTGTCGCGTGACCTGACGTCGCGGGTCGACGAGGCGTCCCACTCCCTCGACACCCGGGCCGAACAGCTTGACCGCGTGTCGGAGCGCGCCGTGCAGCGCCTGGATCAGGCCGGCGAGGCGGTGGCCCGGACCTCGGCCGAGGCCGACGGCCTGTGGCGAGAAAGCAGCGAAAAGATCACCCGCCTGTCGGAAAGCCTGCGCGCCCACACGGACGAAGCCGGCGGCCTTGCCGACAAGGTTCTGACCAAGATGGACGGTGCGGCCGAGACACTGCGCCGCCAGATGGACCACCTGTCCTCCAATTACCGGCAGGCTGAACAGAGTATTTCCGCCCTGGGTCAATCGATCAGTGAACGAGGGCGTCAGCTTGGCAAGGCGTCGGATGAAGCCATCTCCAAGGTCGGGCTGTGGGATTCGGCGTTGCGCAATCAGGCGGAGAACATCAACCGTTCGCTCGGTGAATTTGGCCGCCGGGCCCAGGAAACCAGCACCAATCTTGAAGCCCAGTCACGCCAGCTTCACTTTGCCGCCGACGAGGCGCGCTCAATCCTGGATACTCTTACCAAGCGCAAGGAAGACGTGCAGACATCCGACTTCCTGCAACAGATGGGCTTTGTCACTGAACGCCTGCAATCGGTGGCGGTCGACCTCAACCGATCACTGGAAGTCCCGATCAGCGAAGACGAATGGCGTCGCTTCAATCAGGGCGAAAAGGGTGTCTTCATCCGCAAGATGCTGGGCTTCCGGGAAAAGGCGAAGCTCGACGCCATCGCCAAGCTGCACCGCGAGAACCCGGAATTCCGGGACTATGCCGGCCGCTATATCAGCGAGTTCGAGCGGGTGCTGCGTGAGGCCGCAAAACGCGATCCGGACAACATCCTGCGCACGACCTTCCTGTCGTCGGATGTCGGCAAGGTCTACATGATCCTGGCCCGCGCCCTCGGCAGAAATATCTGATTTTAAAAGAGGCCCAGGACAGGGGCTCAATCCCCGCTGTCCGCTTCATCGTCTTCGGTGCGGCCCGGGCTAAACCAATCCAGGTCCGGGGCCAGGCCGGCGACCTTGCCGATCACCAATAGCGTGGCGCCCACGAGTTGCGCACGTTCAACCGCACCGGCGAGGTCCTTGAGCGCGGCATGAACCGTGCGCTGTTGCGGGCGCGTGCCCTGGTTGATGGCGGCGGCGGGAGTGTCCGGCGCCAGACCATGGCCGATCAATTGTTCGCAGATCACCGCCAAGTTGGTCAGGCCCATGTAGACGACCAAGGTGGTTTCCGGGTCGGCCAAGCCGTCCCAATCCAGTTCCAGCGACCCTTCGGTCGCCAAATGGCCGGTGATGAAGCGCACGCTATGGGCAAGGCCCCGGTGGGTCAGGGGAATTCCCGCGTAGGCGGCACAGGCGGCGGACGAGGTGATTCCCGGCACGATTTCGAAGGGGATGTTTTCCCGCGTCAGATGCAGCGCTTCCTCGCCGCCGCGCCCGAACA
>DNMS01000415.1:14902-15194 GCA_003488105.1 Rhodospirillaceae bacterium | reverse complement strand
CGCGCCCGAACACGAAGGGATCGCCGCCTTTGAGCCGGACGACCCGGCGGCCGGACCGCGCGAGTTTGACCAGAAGGGTGTTGATGTCGTCCTGTGGCATGTGATGGTTGCGGGCCTGCTTGCCGGCGAAGATGCGGCTGGCGCCGGCGGGAATCAGGTCGAGAATTTCGTCCGACACTAACTTGTCATAGACCACCACGTCGGCCCCCATGATGCGGCGCAGACCCTTGACCGTCAGCAGGTCAGGGTCGCCCGGACCGGCGCCGACAATGGCGACGGGGGTGACGGCGGG
>DNMS01000415.1:1929-14706 GCA_003488105.1 Rhodospirillaceae bacterium | reverse complement strand
AAGGGGGAGATTTTCTGTTCATGCGGTTGGCTTCGTCGGGCGATTGCGATATGACGCGAGGGCGTGCGGGCCTGTGCGGCGGCGTCTGCGCCACACCATTGTGCAAAACCCCCGCTGAATCAATGACGCCGGATATCTTTTCGGTGTCTTCCCGCTGTAAGAATGTAACCGGAAACGTGGAAATCCCCCATGAACACCGCCACGGATACCCGCGAAGCGAACGATTCCCGGCCCGGCGCCTTTGATCCCGTCGCCACTTGGCTGCTGGTGATCTGCGCCATGGTCTTCGCCATGATCGTTCTTGGCGGGGTGACGCGCCTGACCCAATCGGGTCTGTCCATGGTTGACTGGCATCCGGTTACGGGCTGGCTGCCGCCCCTGACCGAGGCTGCTTGGCAGGCAGCCTTCGACGCCTATCGGCAAAGCCCGGAATACCGGCATGTCAACGCGGGCATGAGCCTCAGCGGGTTTCAGGAAATCTTCTGGCTGGAATATCTGCACCGCCTGTTCGGGCGCATCATCGGGGTCGTGTTCTTCCTGCCCTTCGTCTGGTTTCTGGCCAAAGGGCGGCTGAACGGCCCGGTCCGAAGCAAATGCGTCATTCTGTTCGTGCTCGGCGGGCTGCAGGGGGTGCTGGGCTGGTACATGGTGAAAAGCGGGCTGGTGGACGAGCCGTCGGTCAGCCAATACCGTCTGGCCGCCCATCTGTCCCTGGCGCTGGCGATCTATCTGTTCGCCCTGTGGACCGCGCTGGACATCATACAGCCGCGCTATGCGGTGGTGCCCCGGGATCGGGCACGATTTGCCGCCTGGGCTGCGGGAGTGCTGGGCTTCATCTTCCTGACCGTGTTTTCCGGCGCCCTGGTCGCCGGGCTGGACGCGGGGTTGATGTACAACACGTTCCCCCTGATGGAAGGCCGCCTGTTGCCGGCCGACGCCTTTCATCTGCGTCCGGTCTATCTGAATTTCTTCGAGGACCGGGCAACGGTGCAGTTCGATCACCGGGTTCTGGCCGTCACGACTGTCTGCTTCGTGTTGGCTTTCTGGTTGGGCGTGCGCCGGTCCGACGCCCCCCGGGGGCTCAGGCAAGGGGCCGGTCTTATGGTTATGGTCGTATTCATCCAGGCAGGGATTGGCATCGCGACCCTGCTGACGGCGGTACCGGTCGTTCTTGGCGCCCTGCATCAGGCCGGGGCCGTGGTGCTGCTGACTGCGGCGCTATGGTGCCTGCATCAGGCTCGGCGTTGATAGATTTGGGTTCCCTAACGCCACGAATCCCGGCAAACTGCGCCCAGATATCAGCCCACATCAAAACGGGATCAAAAATCGGCCCAGAGACGGGGGAAGACTAGGTTATGACTGACAAATTTCGCCTGATTACCCGAAGCGACTTCGATGGATTGGTCTGCGCCGTCCTTCTGAAGGAACTTGATATGATCGACGATATCAAGTTCGTCCATCCGAAGGACATGCAAGACGGCACCATCCTGGTGTCGGAGCGCGACATCTCCACGAACCTGCCTTACGTTCCCGGGATTCATCTGGCGTTCGACCATCACCTCAGCGAAACCCTGCGCATGGAGGACAAGCCGGAAAATCACATCATTAATCCGGATGCCCCCTCCGCCGCCCGCGTCGTCTATGAGTATTACGGCGGCAAGGCAGCGTTCCCCAACGTGGCCGACGATATGATGGCGGCCGTCGACAAGGGCGACGCGGCACAGTTCAACAAGGACGAGGTCCTCAACCCCCAGGGCTGGGACCTCATGAACTTCCTGATGGACGCACGCACGGGGCTGGGCCGCTTCCGTGAGTTCCGGGTTTCCAACTATCAGTTGATGATGGACCTGATCGACTATTGCCGGGGCCATTCGATCGCACAGATTCTGGACTTGGCGGACGTCAAGGAACGGGTGGAACTTTACAACGAGCACCGGGAAAAGCAGATCGATCAGATCAAGCGGTGTTCCACGGTGCACGGCAATCTGGTGGTGCTTGACCTGCGGGAAGAAGACACCATCTTTGCCGGTAACCGGTTCATGATCTATGCGCTGTATCCGGACACCAACATCTCGATCCATGTCTTGTGGGGCATGCAGAAGATGAACACCGTGTTCGCGACCGGCAAATCGATTCTCAACCGTACGTCGAATACGAACGTGGGTGAACTGATGCTTAAATACGGTGGCGGTGGGCACCTGAACGCGGGGACCTGCCAGGTTGAAAATGAGGATGCCGAACGGATTCTGGGGGAATTGATCGAACAGATTACCGCGGACGGATAATGGATCGGCCGGGCGAAACCAAACCGCAGGACCCAAGACCGAAGAGAGCGCTCCGCGCGTCCCTGGCATGGGCGGGGGCGGCGGTTCTTGGTTTTGGGGTGGCGGTAGGGATCGCCGGTTGTACGGCCCAGCAGTCGAGCGTCGCCCGCGTGATGGAGGCGCTTGGCGTCGACCGTCTTGCCCTCAGCGACGAAACCCGACAACAGCTTGACCGCTTCAACGCGGTCTATGACCGCTACGTCAGCACCGGCGACGCCGAGGAACGCCTGGATTATTTCCGCTTCGCCTTTCGCCGCGTGCGGGCATCTTATGTGCGCGATCTCAATGACGCGGAACTGATCGACGCCGCCATCAAGGGGGTTGAGAAGGACAAGCCGGAACGGGCCAGTCTGGCGCCCCGGGAACTGGTCGAGAAGGCGCTGGACGGAATGTTGCAGTCCCTCGATCCGCATTCCGACTACATGAATGCCCGCGAGTTCGAGGAAACCTACATCACGACACGCGGCGAATTCGGCGGCCTGGGTATCGAGGTGACGATGGAGGAGGGGCTGGTCAAGGTCGTTTCCCCGATCGAAGACACCCCGGCCGAACGCGCGGGCCTGCAATCTGGCGACCGCATCACCGCCGTTGACGGCGATCCGGTCCTGGGCAAGAGCCTGAGCCAGGCCGTGGCCAAGATGCGCGGCGATCCGGGGACCGAGATCTTGCTGCGCATCCGCCGGGGCAGTCAGCCCGAATTCGACGTTACCGTGGTGCGCGCGGTGATCAAGGTGCGTGCCGTGCGGTGGCGGGTCGACGGCGATATCGGTTATGTCCGGGTCACCCGGTTCTCGGAAAAGGTCGAAAGCGGCATCGCCAAGGCCATGGCGGAACTGCGGACCCAGCCCGATGCCCAGATTCGGGGTGTGGTTCTGGACCTGCGCTCGAACCCGGGCGGTCTGCTGGATCAATCGTTGATCCTCGCCGACAGCTTCCTGGATAAAGGCGGGATCGTTTCCGTACGCGGTCGCACGGACGATAATCAGCGCAATTACGATGCCCGGCCCGGCGATCTTGCCCGCAACCTGCCGATCGTGGTGCTGATCAACGGCGGCTCGGCCTCGGCCTCGGAAATCGTCGCCAGTGCTCTGCAATTCCACGGCCGGGCGACGGTTATGGGGACACGGTCGTTCGGCAAGGGGTCGGTGCAGACCATCATGCCGCTGCCGGTGGAAGGGGCGCTGCGCTTGACCACGGCGCTCTACTATTCGCCGTCCGGTCACACCATCCAGGCCGAAGGTGTGCACCCTGACATCGTCATCCAGCCGGAAGCCCAAGATCCGTCGCAACGGGAGAAAGACCTGCCGGGGGCGCTTCCCGGCGAGGACCAGGACGCCGCCGACGGCAAGCCGCGCATTCCGGAAAAAAGCTGCCCCGAAGAAGGCGAGCGCAAGGACCGGGTGTTGGGTTGTGCCTATTCGTTCCTCAAGGCCGGATCGACGGAAAGCTTCCTCGCGGAAATGGCTGCGCGCGGCAAACGCGCCAGCTAACTGCCGCCTTTACGCCTCGAAGGCCGCCAGCGCGTAGTCGACCAGACGCTCGACGCAGGCATCGACCTCCAGAATGGCCGTGTCGATCACCAGTTCGGGGGCATGGGGTGCTTCATAGGGGGCGGAAACTCCCGTGAATTCCGGAATCTCGCCGGTCCGGGCTTTTTTGTAGAGCCCCTTGGGGTCGCGCTGCTCGCAAACCTCCAGATTCGCCGCCACATGGATTTCGTGGAACAGGTCGCCGGCGCGGGCCCGCACGCCGTCGCGGTCCGCCCGGTAGGGGGAAATGAAGGCAGTGACGACGATAAACCCGGCGTGGGCCAGAATCTGCGCCAGCTCGCCGACGCGGCGGATGTTTTCCTGCCGGTCATCGGGCGAGAATCCCAGGTCGGCGCAAAGCCCGTGGCGGACATTGTCGCCGTCCAACACGAAGACCTGCTTGCCGCGCCGGAACAGAGCTTCTTCCAGCCGCACAGCCAACGTCGACTTGCCTGATCCGGACAGGCCCGTGAACCACAGGATGCCGCTTTTGTGGCCGTTGGCGGACCAGCGTTCGGCCATATCGATGCGGTGCTCGACACGCATGATGTTGTCCGACTTGGGCGACTTTTGGCGGTTGTCGGCGACGAAACCGTCAAGGTCGATCAGGCCGCAGCCGACGATGCGATGATCCGCGACCAGGACGAACCGCCCGGTCTGCGGGGCCTCGCCGTGGGCGTCCGCGGCCATGTGTCCGCGGGAACGAAACACGACGTCGGCGATCTGATTGCGGCTGACCGTCGCCGACGTGGATTTCGACAAGTCCCCGGCATTGAGGACATGTTCGATGGTCTCGGCGATGCACAGGTATTCGCCCGCGTTCAACTTCATCTTGTAACGCGCGCCGGGGGTCAGGGGTTCGGCGCCGAACCACACGATGCGCCCACGCAGCGTGTTGATCAGATGGGGGGCGGTGTCCGGATGGGCGCCGACGGCGCCGCGTTCGATGAACGATTGCTGGTCCAGGGTGATGCCGACCGATTGCCCGGTTTCGGCCCGCGTCGGGCGGTCCGCCGGGGTGGGCCAGGTTTCGATGCTCTTGACCCGCCCACGCCGATTGCCGGGCGAGAACAATATCTCGTCGCCCACGGACAGGCTGCCGGACAGAATGCGTCCGGCGAGGATGCGCCGTTCATCGAACTTGTACACGCCCTGCACGATGAAGCGCAGGGGCGCGGCGGCCGCGTCGGCCTCGGCGGCGCCGGGCACCAGGGCGTCCAAATGTTCGATCAGCGCCGGGCCCGAATGCCAAGGCATGGCGCCGCCCTGCGTCAGGATGTTCTCGCCGTCGCGGGCGGCGACGGGGATGGCCTTGACGCGGTCCGCATCGAAGCCGAGGGAGGCGAGATGAGCCGTCACCTGGCCCGCCAGATCATCGAACCGGGCCTGATCGTATCCGACCAGATCCATCTTGGTCACGGCGACGATGACATCACGAATGCCCAGCAGCCCCAGCAGGAAGGCATGGCGCTGTGTTTCCGCCTGCAGGCCGTCCTTGGCGTCGACCAACAGCACGGCGGCGTCCGCCTGGGCCGCGCCGGTGACCATGTTCTTGATGAATTCGTGATGGCCCGGGGCGTCGATGAAGACGAAGCGGCGGGTATCCGTTTCAGCCTGAACCTGGGTCGAATCGATGGTGATGCCCTGATCCCGTTCGGCGCGCAGCGCATCCAGCAGGAACGCCCATTCGAACACCACGCCGCGCCGCTTGCAGCTTTCGGCGACGGATTCCATCTTGCCTTCGGGAAGGGCGCGCAGGTCGGTCAGCAGGCGGCCCAGCAAGGTCGATTTGCCATGGTCGACATGGCCGGCGAACACGATCTTGACCACGGGCTTGCGGTCGGCGGGTTTCATTGCGGCGGCCATTACATGTAGCCTTCCGTGCGCAGGCGTTCGAAGGAGTCCTCGGCCTCGTGGTCCATGGCGCGGCCCGACCGTTCGGCGACGTGGGTCTGTTCCAGTTCGGCGATGATGGCTTCGATGGTCGCGGCCTCGCTGGCCACGGGATTTGTGATGTCCTGGTCGCCTAGCGACCGATACCGCTTGCCGTCCCTGGCGAAATAAAGCTCGACCACCGGAATGCCTTCGCGCGCGATGTAGCGCCAGATGTCCAGTTCCGACCAATGCAGAATGGGATGCACGCGCACATGCGTGCCGGGTGGGAAATCCGTGTTGTACTGACCCCACAGTTCGGGCGGCTGATCGCGCACGTCCCAGGCCGCATCAACGCTGCGCGGGCTGAACACCCGTTCCTTGGCGCGGGTCCCTTCCTCGTCACGGCGAATGCCGGCGCAGATGCCGTCGAAGCCCTCGCGCTCGACCAATTCCTTCAGGCCCCGGGTCTTGCGCTGGGCGCGCCGTGTCGCCGGCGGCAGGTCCTGATCCATGTCTTCCAGCGGCGGGCAGCCGCCGACGATCAGTTCGACCCCCCATTCGGCCGCGTAGCGGTCACGGAAGGCGTACATCTCGGGAAATTTGTTGCCCGTGTCGACATGCACCAGGGGGAACGGGACATGGCCGAAGAACGCCTTCTTGGCGAGCCAGACCATGACGTTCGAATCCTTACCGAGCGACCACAGCATGCCGAGCCGCGAGAAGGCCTGATAGGCCTCGCGCAGGATGAAGATGCTTTCACTTTCCAGGCGGTCGAGATCGTCCATTGTCGTGTGTCTTTTCGGTCGTGTGTCGCAATTGGCCAAATCGCACGGTGTTGCGGGCATGCAGCATAAATTTGAAAGGTTAAGAACGCCGAAATTTCCGGCTTTTTACGGCAATTTGGATAAGTCCCGGTTGTTCTTGGACATATGGATGCCGCACTCGCTCTTGTTGCTGTCGGCCCATCTGCCGGCGCGCGAATAGCCGCCGCTTCCGGATGGTACCGTGCAGGGAAAGCAGCCGATCGACGTGAAGCCGTGTTCGACCAGGGGATGTGGCGGCAGGCCGGTCTCGGCGAAGGCGCTGGCGATGGCGGCTTCGCTCCAATCGGCGAGCGGATTGACCTTCAGGTAACGTCCGTCGACCTCGATCCGGGGCAGGGACGCGCGGCCCCCGCCGTGGAAGCGTTTGCGCCCGGAGATCCACACATCGAATCCGGCCAGCGCAGTCTCCAGCGGGATGTCCTTGCGCAGGCGGCAGCAGCGGTCGGGATCATGCTTGTGCAGGTCGCCCATGGGGTCCTCACGGGCGAGGTCGTCGGGGTCGGGGGTGATTGTGCGGACATCCGCCAGACCGAGATGGCGAACCAGGCGGTCGCGGTAGGTCAGGGTCTGTGCGAACAGATAGCCCGTGTCCAGGAACACCACCGGCGTCGCCGGGTCGATCCCGGCGATCAGGGCGAGAAGGACCGCCGATTCGGCGCCGAATGACGTGGTGACCACGGCGCGGTCGGGAAAAGCGTCCAAAAGCACCTGGCGCAGCAGCTGTTCCGTATTGAGAGGGGCCAACAGCCGGTCCAGGGTATCGATGTTCAGCACCGGCGGAAGGACGGGGGGCTGTGTGGTCGGTTCGGGAAACACAGGCGTGGAAGGGGACATGGGAAAAGCCTTGCCGTCATGGGGTGACGGAATTTGTATCAATTGTAAATGTGAAATCAATATGAATCTCATAAAAATATGTAAAATAAATTTATATAACTAAAATTATTTGTAATTTTATGCAAACCAACGACGATCCACCTGGACCCACCTAATTCCCCGGGTTGGATCGTCATCCGAATTGCGCGGCGGGTAATATGTCTTTCTGGAAACAAGGGGGGCGCGGCGTCCATGGGCTGATTGACAGCCCAGGGGTGGACCGTTAGCAATCGTGCCAGATCAATAGCCGAGGCCGATGCGCCTCCATCGAGGTTGGAAATAATGGCGTCGAACGACGATAAAAAGACCATGGGCGGACACACGACCTCAAGCGGACATACGGAAAGCCCGATCGATACCTCCCCTGAGGTCGCCGACGAAGTCAAATGCACCACCTGCTACATGTGCGCCTGCCGCTGCGGCATCAAGGTGCATCTGAAGAACGGCCAGATCAGGTATATCCAGGGCAATCCGGAGCATCCCATCAACAAGGGCGTGCTCTGCGCCAAGGGCTCGGCTGGGATCATGACCCAGAATTCCCCGGCCAAGCTGACCAAGCCCTTGAAGCGCGTCGGCCCGCGCGGGTCCGGTGAATTCAAGGAAATCGAATGGGAAGAGGCGCTGGAGACGGCGACCGACTGGCTGGCGCGCATCCGCGCCACGGACCCCCGCAAGCTCGCGTTTTTCACCGGCCGTGACCAGAGTCAGGCCTTGACCGGCTGGTGGGCATCGCAGTTCGGCACGCCCAACTTCGCGGCCCATGGCGGGTTTTGTTCCGTCAACATGGCGGCGGCCGGGCTTTACACCATCGGTGGCAGCTTCTGGGAATTCGGCGAACCCGATTGGGACCGCACCAAGTACTTCATGATGTTCGGTGTCGCCGAAGACCATGATTCCAACCCCATCAAGATGGGGCTCAGCAAGATCAAGAACCGGGGGGCGAAATTCGTTTCCGTCAACCCGGTGCGGTCGGGCTATTCGTCCATCGCCGATGAATGGATCGGTATCCGCCCGGGCACGGACGGCCTGTTCGTGATGTCGCTGATCCACCAATTGCTGACCGCCGGCAAGATCGATGAAGACTATCTGGTCCGCTATTCCAACGCCCATTGGCTGGTGATCCAAGCACCTGGCTCCGCCGACGACGGCCTGTTCGTGCGCGACGATGCCGGCAAGCCCGTTGCCTGGGACGGCGAGAAGAAGGCGATGGCCGACGCCAATGCCATCGAAACCAAACCGGCCCTGGTCGCCGACGTCACGCTGCCCGACGGACGGCGCGCCGTGCCGGCGTTCCAGATCATGGCCGAACGCTATCTGGACAAGAAATACGCCCCCGAGGCCGTGGCCGAGGAAACCGGAATTCCGGTCGAAACAATCCGCCGCATCGCCGCCGAACTGGCCCAGGTCGCCTTTGAGGAAACCATCGAGATCGATCAACCCTGGACCGACTGGGCCGGGCGTAAGCACGACAAGATGATCGGCCGTCCGGTCGCGTTCCATGCCATGCGCGGCATCTCGGCCCATTCCAACGGCTTCCACACCTGCCGCGCCCTGCACGTGCTGCAAATGATCCTGGGCACCATCGATTGCCCGGGCGGGTTCCGCTACAAGCCGCCGTTCCCCAAACCGGCCCCGCCGCCGCTGAAACCCACGGGCAAGCCGGGCCAGGTCGGCGCCGGGTTGCCGATGCAGGGAGCGCCGCTGGGTTTTCCGACGGGACCGGAAGATCTCATCGTCAATGCCGACGGCACGCCCCGGCGTATCGACAAGGCGTTTTCCTGGGAATACCCCCTGTCGGCCCACGGCATGATGCATATGGTCATCACCAACGCAGCCAACGGTGACCCGTACCCCATCGATACCCTGTTCATGTTCATGGCGAACATGAGCTGGAATTCGACCATGAATTCCACGGGCGTGGCGGAAATGCTGACCGCCACGAATGAGGAGACAGGCGAATACAAGATCCCCCGCATCATCTATTCCGATGCCTACTACTCGGAAATGGTCGCCTATGCGGATCTGATCCTGCCCGATACCACCTATCTTGAACGCTGGGACTGCATCTCGCTGCTCGACCGACCGATCAGCTCGGCTCATGCCGCGCAGGACGCCATTCGTCAGCCGGTCATCGAGCCCGACCGTGACGTGCGGCCATTCCAGACGGTGCTGTTGGATCTGGGCGTGCGCTTAGGATTGCCGGGCATGGTCAAGACCTATGGCGAGCCCAAGTACCCGGGCGGCTATGCCGACTACATCGTCAATCACTTGCGGGCGCCGGGCATCGGTTCCTTGATCGGCTGGCGCGGCAAGGACGGCGACAAGACGGCGAAGGGCGAGCCCAATCCTGATCAGTTGAAGAAGTACATCGAGAACGGTTGTTTCTTCAGCCACGAAATTCCGCCCGAGGCGCAGTATTTCAAGATGGCCAACAAGGGTTATCTGGAGTGGGCCGCCGAAGCCGGATTCATGGGCCATGCCGATCAGGTGGTGTTTCAGTTGTATTCCGAACCCTTGCAGCGGTTCCGATTGGCCGCCCGCGGCCACGGCCCGAACCAGCCGCCGGAAAAGGACCGGGCGCGCATCGACGCCTATTTCGACCCCATCCCGATCTGGTATCCGCCGTTCGAGGGCTCGATGATCGATACGGACGAATTCCCGCTGCACGCGCTGACCCAACGGCCCATGCAGATGTACCATTCCTGGGGTTCGCAGAACGCCTGGCTGCGCCAGATCACTGGGTCCAACAAGCTTTACGTGGGCATGGAAGTGGCCGCCAAGCACGGGATCGAGGACGGTGACTGGGTGTGGATCGAAAGCTACCACGGCCGGGTCAAGGCCCAGGCGGCGCTGATGGACGGGGTCAACAAGCACACGGTCTGGACCTGGAACGCCATCGGCAAGCGGGCCGGGGCCTGGAACCTGGACAAGGACGCCGGCGAGGCGACCAAGGGCTTCCTTTTGAACCACATCATTTCCGAATTGCTGCCGGAACGCGCCGGCTATCGATATTCCAATTCGGATCCGGTGACCGGGCAGGCGGCTTGGTACGACCTTCGCGTGCGCATCGAAAAGGCCAAACCGGAAGAGGCGGCGGAAACCTGGCCCAAGCCGGCGCCCCTGACTCCGCCCCCGGGTCTGGGCAAGCGGCCGGACATTCTGCGCTACGGTGCGGATTTCAAGAAACCGGGAGGCGGGCACTGAAATGACGACCCTTCCCGCCGAAACACAAACGAAGCTGGGCCTGGTCATCGACCTGGACATCTGCGTCGGCTGCCATGCCTGCGCCGTTAACTGTAAGGAATGGAACACGGGCGGCCATATGGCGCCGCTCACGGACCTGTCGCCCTACGGCGCCAAGCAGCAGGGTGTGTGGTTCAACCGAATTCATTCCTTTGAGACCCAGCGTTCGGACGGCAAGCCGAACCAGACCGTGCACTTCCCGAAATCCTGCCTGCATTGCGAGGACGCGGCTTGTGTCACCGTGTGCCCGACGGGGGCCAGTTTCAAGCGCGGCGCCGACGGCATCGTGCTGGTCGATGAAACCAAGTGCATCGGCTGCAAGCTATGTTCCTGGGCCTGCCCTTACGGCGCCCGCGAATACGATTCCGACGCCGGGGTGATGAAGAAGTGCACGCTGTGCATCGACCGCATCTACAATGAAAACATTCCGCAACGGGAACGGGTGCCGGCTTGCGTGTCGACCTGCCCGGCCAGTGCGCGGCATTTCGGTGATTTAGGCGATCCCAATTCCGACGTGTCCAAGCTGGTCGCGGCGCGGGGCGGCTACGACCTGATGCCGGAAATGGGCTACAAGCCGACCAACAAATACCTGCCGCCGCGGCCCCGCCGCGCCGATGCGGCGCCGGGTGGGGCGACGGACCTGGCCGCCGAGCCCGGACCCGAAAACCCCATCCTGCGCTGGGTCGACAAGGTCCTGTCCCGCTAACGCAAAAGAATCAAAGAGAACGCGCGTCATGCATCCGGCATTTTCGGTCATCTTCTTCACGGTTTCCTCCGGCGCGGGCTACGGCCTGCTGGCGCTTGTGGGGGCATTGGGCGCGGCTGGTCTGCTGCCCGCCGATCGCCTGTTCGGGCTGACCGCCATCATCCTGGCGCTTGCCGCGGTGACGGCGGGGTTGCTGTCCTCGACCTTCCACCTGGGCCATCCGGAACGCGCTTGGCGGGCCTTCAGCCAATGGCGCACAAGCTGGCTGTCCCGCGAAGGCGTGGCTTCCGTCCTGGCCTACGGTCCCGCGGTGGCCCTGGCCGCCGTCTGGATGTGGCCGGATCGTTTTGGTGTCTGGGGCCCCGCCGCGGGCATTGCATCCGCGGTCATGGCGCTGGTTACCATCTATTGCACGGCGATGATCTACCGCTCGCTGGCCACCATCCATCAATGGTCGAACGGCTGGGTAGTCCCTTCGTATTTGCTGCTGGGGCTGGCCACGGGGCTGGTCTGGCTGAACGCGCTTCTGGCCCTGTTCGGCGCGGAAAGTTATCTGGTCGCGGTCGCGTCCATGTGGGGCCTGCTGGCGGCGGCGGCACTCAAGGTCTTCTACTGGCGGTTTATCGACCGGACGCGCCACGCCGCGACGCCGGAAAGCGCCACAGGCTTGGGCGCTTTGGGCAAGGTCCGTTATCTGGAAGGCCCGCATACGGAACAAAACTACCTGCTTAATGAAATGGGTTACCGGGTTGCCCGCAAGCATGCCGTGAAGTTGCGCCGCATCGCCCTGATCGGCGGCTATCTGGCGGCGATTTGCGCCGTGGGCGTCGGGCTCAACGTACAGGGGCCGGGCGAGGGGGGCTTGGCGCTTCTGGGCGCCGCGCTGGCGACGGCGGGCACGCTGGTCGAACGCTGGCTGTTCTTCGCCGAAGCGCGCCATGTGGTGACGCTTTATTACGGCGCCGACCGCGCTTGACCCCGGGTTGGGAATTTGGATGGGGTGTGATGAGTATCACAGCCGGTTCATCGGGGTTTTGACATAACCCTGCCTGAAGCGTATATCTACGCTTACAAATAAAAAGAAAAACAACAACGACTTGGGCTCCGTGATGGCATGTTGGAGCAGCCATCCGTTAGGAGTTCGACAAAATGGCCGAGACCACCCAGACCCCTGGTGGCACCCCCCAGACCCACACCCTGTCGGCGTCTGGCGCTGATGTCTTGACCCTGCCCGAGGGTCTTTCCGTATCCGAAGCCGAATTCGCGGTCGATGGTTCCGACCTTGTGCTGACCTTCCCCGACGGGTCGAAGGTCACGGTCGAGAACTATTACGAGCAGGCCCCGCCGCCGCAGCTCGCTTCCGCCGATGGCGCCAACCTTTCCGGCGACATGGTGGTCCAGCT
>DNMS01000415.1:0-1625 GCA_003488105.1 Rhodospirillaceae bacterium | reverse complement strand
AGGGTGCCATCGGCGTGCTCCTCGCCGACGAAACCACCTTCTCCATGGGTGAAGCCAGCTCGATGGTCCTGGACGAGATGGTCTATGATCCGGCGACGCAGAACGGCTCCCTCAACGTGTCCGTGGTTCAGGGTGTGTTCACCTTTGTGTCCGGCCAGGTCGCCAAGACCGATCCCGACGCCATGAAGATCGACACCCCGGTCGCCACCATCGGTATCCGCGGCACCCAGGTCGGTATCGAAATTCCGCCGGCGGGTGAGGGCGACATGCAGGTCGTCCTGATGCAGGAAGCGGACGGCTTCGTCGGCGAAGTCGTGATCGAAAACAACACCGGCCAGGTCGTGATGAATCAGGGCGGGGACTTCGTCTCCATCCCGAGCTACGATTCCCAAGCCTCCGCGCGTGGCCACATGACCGACGACGACATCGTCGAACGCCATGCCACCACCCTGAAGCACCTGCCGGTCGAATCGAATGATGGCGACCGCACCTCGGGCAACCATTTCGGCCTGCAGGAAGACATCGAACAGGGCACCAACCAGGAACAGGGGCAGCAGGACGACCAGCCGTCCGCCGAGGAATTGGCGAACACGGAAACCGCTGCCGGCGGCAACCAGGACGAGACCCAGCAGCCGACGCCGGAAGTCGATGCGCAGCCCGATCTGACGGATCAGCCCTCGGCCGAGGACTTGAATAATCTGGATACGCAGGCCGGCGGTCAGCAGGGCTTCCAGGAAGATTTCACCGACGTCACGACCGAGGTCGATCCCTTCGCTCCGAATCCCCAGGATACGGGGCTCGGCGAGAACAACACCCCCGCAAACAACACGACGCAAGAGACCAACACGGGCACTTCGACGAATAGCCCGAGCGGAACCGAACAGGAATTTATCGGGAACGGTGCCTCCGTCAACGCAGGTGCCGGAAGCGGCCTCGAAGACGGCGCGATCGATCTGCCGTTGACGGTCAACAAGGTCGACGCGAACGACACCCTGTCGGTCACTCTGACCGGAATTCCCGAGGGTTCTGTCCTGCGCAGCAATGGTGCTGAAATTGTGGTGACCGGCGGCTCGGCAACCTTGACCGAGGCCCAGGTCTCCGGCTTGAACATCACGCCGCCGGAAAATTATTCCGGCAGCTTCAATATCGGTGTGTCCGCGACCACGATCGAAGGCGGCGTGATTTCCAACGCGACCACGGGGAACATCAGCGTCGACGTGGCGGGCGTGGCCGACGTGCCGACGTTGACCATGTCGGTCGGCGACGAAATTTCTGGCGCGGTGCCGTTGAACATCACCGCAACCACGCCGGACACGGACGGCAGCGAAACCGTCACCGTGACGATCGGGGATATCCCGGTCGGCGCGACGTTGAACCTGGGTGACGGCACGACCTTCACCGCGACGGATGGCAATACCAGCGTGACCTTGTCGCCGGACCAGCTTTCCGGGCTGAGCATCGTTCCGGTTGGCGAGGATTTGTTCGACCTGAGTGTCTCCGCGACGACGACGGAACAGGACGGCGACAGCGCGACGCTGCCGCCTCAGACCTTGTCCGTCGACCCGAACAATCTGGCCGAGGGGGCGACCCTTGAGCTGGGCACGGCCTCTGGTGACGAGGACACG
>DNMS01000358.1 GCA_003488105.1 Rhodospirillaceae bacterium | reverse complement strand
TGCAGGTCGGCGGCATGCACGCCCTTGTCCAGTTCCAGACCAAACAGCCGATTGCCCGCCAATTTCGCCGCCAGGCCGCCGACCGTGCCGCCGACCCGGGCATAGCGCCGGACCCGCCCGGCAACCGTATTCTTGTCCGTCGGCGGGCGATCAGACATTCAGTTCCCTCAACCAGTCGGCGATGGTCTCCGCAGCCTCTTCCCAGTCGTCTTCCAGCATCACCGCATGGCCCATGCCGTCGAAGATATGGGCCTGGGTGCCCAGGAAGGCCGCCGTGCCGTAGACGAAAGCAGGCGGGATCAGGTTGTCATGCTCCGCCCCCAACACCAGGGTCGGGATACCGCGCAGGCCCATCATGGGCGGCATGAAGACCGTGTGCTGATCCATGACCGCGCGCCGGCTTTCCATTTGGAACCAAGGCAGCAGACGTTCGGAAACGGCCTTCGGAACATGACTGTTGAAGATCGATTGATGCAGGGTTTCAAGGCTGTCCAGCGGTTCGCCCGTGGATTCGATGCGGGCAATCTCCCAGATCAGCATGGGCCGCGACAGCGCCAGGGCGACCGATGGTCCCGCCAGACCCGTGGGCGGCACCGATGACATCAGAACGGCCGCCGCGACGTCCCGGTCCATGGCCAGCCGCTGGGCAACGAAACCGCCCATGGAATGACCGATCAGGACGGGCGGGCGCGGCAGGGTGTCGACGACCTCGGATACGGCGTCGACGAAATCCTGGATGCCGAAGTCATGCAGCTGATCATAATCGGGCATCCCCTTGCGCCCCGGCAGGTTGACCGCAAGGCAGGAAAACCCCTGCTTCCCAAAGTACGGCAGGAAATGTTCTGCCCAGGTCCAGGCCCCGGCGAAGGCGCCATGGATGAAGATCAGAGGCGCATGGTCGGAATCTTCGGGTGCGGGCCCCGCACGCAGCACGCGTTGGCCGGAGCCGGGCGCATCGGTCATTCCCTAAAATTCCTGTTCCAGTTCGTCGACGAACCCGGACAGCATGGACAGACCCCGGTGCCAGAAATCGGGATCCGACGCATCCAGCCCGAACGGCGCCAAAAGTTCCTTGTGGCGCAGCGTACCGCCCGCCCGCAGCATGTCCAGGTACTTGGCCTGGAAGCCCGGATGGCCGCCCTGGAACACGTCGTAGAGCGAATTCACCAGACAGTCGCCGAAGGCATAGGCGTAGACATAGAACGGCACGTGCACGAAGTGGGAGATATAGGCCCAATAATGCCGGTATTCGTCGTCATAGCGGAAGGCCGAGCCCAAGCTTTCGGTCTGCACGTCCATCCAGATGTCGCCCAGGCGTTCCGGCGACAATTCGCCCTGGGCGCGTTCGTCGTGAACTTTGGATTCGAACATGTGGAAGGCGATCTGGCGGACCACCGTGTTAAGCATGTCCTCGACCTTGCCGGCCAACATGATACGGCGGCGCGCCGGGTCGGTTTCGCCCGCCAACATGGCGCGGAAGGTCAACATCTCACCGAACACGGATGCCGTCTCGGCCAGGGTCAGGGGCGTGTCGGCCAGAAGATTGCCCTGGGGGGCGGCCAGCACCTGATGCACGCCATGGCCCAGTTCATGGGCCAGGGTCATGACGTCGCGTGAGCGGCCGTGGAAATTCAACAGGATATAGGGATGAGCCGAGGGCACGGTGGGATGGGCGAAGGCACCCGAATCCTTGCCCGCCGTCGGCGGCGCGTCGATCCAGCGTTTGTCGAAGAACTGCTTGGCGATGTCGGCCATGTCAGGGTTGAAGGCACCGTAGGCGCCCAGCACCGTATCCCGTGCTTCGTCCCATGAATACTTTCGGTCGGCCGCCGTCGGCAGGGGCGCGTTGCGGTCCCAGTATTCCATCTGATCGACGCCGAACCATTTGGCCTTCAGCTTGTAATAACGGTGCGACAGCTTAGGAAAGCTTTCGCGCACGGCGGTGACCAGGGCGTCCACCACCTCGTCCTCGACCTGGTTGGCCAGATTGCGGTAGGACACGGGCCGCGGATAGCCGCGCGATTTGTCGTCGATTGCCTTGTCCTTGACCAGGGTATTGTAGGTCAGGGAGAACAGCTTGATGTTGTCGCCGAGCCCCTTGCCCACGGCCTTGGCGGCGCGCTTGCGCAGATCGCGGTCGGGTTCGCTCAGCTTGTTGAGAGCACCCGACAGGGTCAGGTCCTCGCCGTCGACGGGAAAGCGCAGGCCGGCCAGGGTTTCCTCGAACAGGCGATTCCAGGCCGCCGCCCCCGTGACGTGGCGTTCGTGCAGCGCCTGTTCCAGTTCGTCGGACAGCTGATAAGGACGGAACGCGCGCAGGTCATGCAGCCAGGGCGCATAGCGGGACAGCGCCGTGCTTTCCGCCATTTGCGCGTCCAGGCGCGCGTCGTCGATGCGGTTCAGTTCCAGGGTGAAGAACAGGGTCAGGGTCGAAATGTCGGTGACACGTTCCTGCATGGATTGCTGGAACCGCGCACTGGCGCCGTCTTCCATGTTCTCCGCGAACTTCAACCCGGCGAAGCTCATGATCCGGCCCAGGCGTTCGCCGATGGCTTCGTATTCCTGAACCGCCGTGCCCAGGTCATCGCCCGAAAGCGCGGCCAGACGGCCCTTGTAGGCCTCGGAAAAGGCCGCCGCGCGTTCCTGGGCCCAGGTCAGGTCCGTTTCAATCGCCGCGTCGTCGGGCCCTTTGTAGAGGTCCGCCAGGTTCCAACGCGGCAGGTCGCCCACGGATACCGCCGGGGCCGCACCGGTATCGGGGCTGCGGGGGGCGGAAACTTCTGTGCGGCGGATATCGGTCATGGCTTGCATCCCTTCGGGGCATACGTAAAGTTCTCCCTGGATATAGAGTGGTTGCGGGTCAACGACAACCGGGGGGAGTCTGAGGGAAAATGAGCACTTACGCATGGCAGAACCTGGCCGCGATGTTTTATGCCCAGGCAGCGGAACTGGGCGACCGCCCATTCCTGTGGGAAAAATCGGGCGGCGCCTACTGGCCGCTGAGCTGGGGCGACACGGCGACGCGGGTCTCGCGCCTGGCGCGCGGGCTGCAGGCGTTGGGCGTGAAGCCGGGCGACCGCGTGGTCCTGGTTTCGGAAAACCGGGCCAACTGGCTGATCTCGGACGTCGCCATCATGACCACGGGCGCCATCACCACCCCCGCCTATATCACCAATACGGAAGCCGACCATCTGCACATCCTGGAAGATTCGGACGCCGTCGGCGTCATCGTCTCGACCAAACGCCTGGCCGAACGCCTGTTGCCGGCAGCCCACCGGGCGGACGTCTGCAAGTTCGTCATTTCCATGGAGCCGATCGAACTGGCGCAATCCTTCAGCTTCGACCTGCATCAATGGGACGATGTTCTGGCCATGGGCCAGGTCGGCCATGACAACATGGTCGCCATGGCCAACAGCCGGAACATCGATGACACGGCCTGCATCATCTATACATCGGGCACGGGCGGAAAACCGAAGGGCGTGATGCTGTCGCACAAGGCGATCCTGCACAACGTCGAAGGTGCCACGGACGCGCTGCGCGAAATCGGCCTGGACGCCGAGGTGTTCCTGTCGTTTCTGCCGCTCAGCCATTCCTATGAACATACGGGCGGCCAGTTTTTCCCGATGTCGATCGGCGCCGAAATCTATTACGCCGAGGGTGTCGAACATCTGGTCAACAACATGGCCGAAGCCCAGCCGACCATCATGACCGCCGTGCCGCGCCTGTATGAAAGCATGCGCGCGCGCATCGAACGGGGTGTCGAGGCCGCCGGCGGAGCCAAGGAAAAACTGTTCCGCAAGGCCCTGGCCCTCGGCACCAAACGCTATCTGGATCCGAACAGCCTGGGCCCGATCGAACGCCTTCAGGACGCCGTGTTGGACAAATTGGTGCGGGCCAAGGTCAAGGCCCGGTTCGGTGGGCGGCTGAAGGCCTTGGTTTCCGGCGGCGCGCCCCTGAACCCGGAGGTCGGCATCTATTTCACGGCACTGGGTCTGCGCATCCTGCAAGGCTACGGCCAGACGGAATCGGCACCGGTGATCAGCGTCAACCGCCCCGTGAAGGTCAAGATGCACACCGTCGGCCCGCCGATGAAGAACACCCATGTCAGGATCGCGGGCGACGGCGAAATCCTGGTTCAGGGCGATCTGGTCATGCAGGGATACTGGCGCGACGAGGACGCAACGGCCCAGGCGATCAAGGACGGCTGGCTGCACACCGGCGACGTCGGCCATCTGGACGACGACGGCTATCTGGTCATCACCGACCGCAAGAAGGACATCATCGTCAATTCGGGCGGCGATAACATCGCGCCCCAGCGGGTCGAGGGCGTCATCATCCTGGAGCCGGAATTCGCCCAGGCCATGGTCTACGGCGACAAACGCCCGCATCTGGTGGCCCTGGTGGTGCCCGACACCGACTGGCTGAAGGACTGGGCCGTCGCCAACGGTGTTTCCGGCAGCCTGTCGGAGCTGGCCGGCGACGCCGACCTGCACAAGGCCCTGGCCGCCGCCATGGACCGCATCAACAGCAAGCTCAACAATATCGAAAAGGTCCGCCGCTTCATCGTCGCCGACGAACCTTTCACCGTCGACAACGAGCAGATGACGCCGACGCTCAAGGTGCGCCGCCACGTGATTCGGCAGATCTACGGGACGCAGTTGGAACGTCTCTATGGCTGATCCGGCGGGCTGATCAGTCCCGGCCACAGGGACGCCGGATCGAAGATCGCCGGGAACCAGGCCTTGCTGTCCTCGACCGCTTCTTCCATAAGCGAAAAGTAGCTGGGCCAGGCCGGCAGGATGCGTCCCTCGACCTCGCCTTCGTCGAAGCTCAGTTCAGCCTCGAACTTGGACGCGATCTTCTGCATCTTGCGGTTTTCCGTCATGCACAGCATGTACACACGGTCGATGCAGCGGTTGCGCGCGATGGTCAGCACCCGGCGCAGCAGCGCCGTGCCGACGCCTGCGTTCTGCCACGGGCCTTCGACCGAGAACGCGACCTCGGCCATGATCCTCGGCATCAGTCGCACCCTTACCAGTTCACCGACTCCGCGTAATTCGCCCTCGATGAAGGCGCCGACGACCACGGCGGCCGACCAGTCGAGCCGCGCGCAATATTCGTCGATTGCGGTGTCTGTGACCCCACCCCAGAAGCGCAAATGGCGATCATGGGGCTCAAGGCGCTTGAGGTGGCCTGCGAGCAAGTCTCCGTCCGCCGCCGTCAGCTTGCGAAAACTGGGCGGCGCGGCCGTATCCTGAACGGGCACGGCCATGCCGGCGGGTTGGGTATCCTTAATATCGTTGGCCATGGAAGATCTTCCTTTTCAGCCGGGGCCGGTTAAAGCCCGATTGGCAAAAGCGTCTTCCCCCTGGAACTCCTTTTCGAGCGAGCACAGGCAATCATATGGGCTCGATATGCTGCACCGCAATATAACTTTCGTTAAGTTTTTAAGATGCTTGGAACAAACCTATTGCGCTGCGGTATAAAATAACCGCAGCCGGGCCGCCGCCCTATTCCAGATCGAAGCCGTGGGATCGGATAAACGCGCCGAAATCCGCGCGTTCCCGCTTGGCCAGCCGCCGGGCCGTGTTCTCGGTCCAGCCGTAGTCGTCGGAAACGCCGAAATCGTCCTGGTGCATCTGTTTTTCCGGCGCGATCGGCTGCAGCTTGTTGCGCCGCGCGTCATAGGCCTTCAATTCCGTCTCCAGCGCCGAATCGTCGTAGGTTCCGTGATGCACCACCACCGAAGGCGGCAGGCGCAGGGTGAAGCGCCCGTCGTCCGTCGGATATCCAACCGTCAGCCCGGCCACGGGATAAACCCCCTTGGGCAGGCCGAGCAGGGCGCAGATGTCGGCCGTAC
>DNMS01000298.1 GCA_003488105.1 Rhodospirillaceae bacterium | reverse complement strand
GTTCTTCGACGGCGGGGGCATGCTGTCGGTCACCCGCCTGCAGCAACTCGGCAAGCTCTATACGCCCATGCCTGCGGTATTGAAGGATTATTGCCTCTCGCAGTTCGCCCATCGGGCAGGCAGCTAAGCCAAGGACAGCCCAGAACATGTGCGGAATTGCAGGAACCCTCGGCCCGACCGTGCCGGACATCGGCCGGATTAATGCCGCCCTGGCGACCATGACGCGGCGCGGACCCGACGCCTCGGGCCATCGTGTCCTCGATCTGGGCAGGCAGAAGGCCGCCCTGCTGCACACGCGCCTGTCGATCATCGATCTGGATGCCCGCGCCGACCAGCCGTTCAAACGGGACGGGCTGGTCGTTTCCTACAACGGCGAAATCTACAATTACTTGGAAGTGAAGGCCGACCTTGAAACGCTGGGCCATCGGTTCAAGACTTCTTCCGACACCGAGGTTCTGGTCGCCGCCTGGCGGCAATGGGGACCGGACGCCCTCGACCGCCTGGAAGGCATGTGGGCCTTCGCCATCGCCGATACCCAGGCCGGCACGCTGACATTGTGCCGCGACCGGTTCGGGGAAAAGCCGCTTTACCTTTGGCCGCGGGGCGGAATTCTCCACTTCGCGTCCGAGATCAAGACCCTGGCGGCCCTCGCCGGGGAAGCCCCGCCGGTCAACCAGACCCAGGTGATGCGCTACCTCACCCTCGGCTACAAGTCGCTCTACAAATCGGGCGATACCTTCTTCGACGGGGTGTTTGAATTGCCGCCGTCGACCTATCTGACGCTCTCCTCTCCCGCTCTGTCGCGACCGGAATTCTACTGGCAACTCAAGCACATCCCCCGGCCCATGTCGGCGGCGGACGCGCTGGAGGAGGCGCGCGAACGGCTGTTTCGTGCGGTCGAGCTGCGGCTGCGGGCTGACGTGCCGGTGGCTTTTTGCCTGTCCGGCGGCGTCGATTCCGCGACCCTTGCCGCCATCGCCGCGAAAAAGCTGGGCGCGGACATCCATTGTTTTTCGATCATCGATGCCGACGAACGCTACGACGAAAGCGACAACATCACCGCCATGGTCGAGGCCCTCGGCTGCGACCATCACGTGACGCGCACCTCGACCGAGGGTTTCTTCGCGCGCATGGAAGATATCGTCGCCTATCACGACGCGCCCGTGGCGACCATCAGCTACTACGTCCATTCATTCCTGTCGGAAGCCATCCACGACGCCGGCTATAAGGTCGCCGTCTCGGGCACCGGGGCCGATGAAATCTACACCGGCTATTACGATCATTATTCCATGTGGCTGGCGCAGATGTGGCGGCGCTCGCAAATCGATTCCACGGTCGATTTCGAAACCCTGCTGACCGATTGGAAGGGCGGGTTCGGGGCCCATGTGCAGAATCCGCTGCTGCAGGATCCCATGACCTTCGTCCGTGATCCGGGCCAGCGCGGGCATATCACGCTCGACCAGGATTTCTTTGAAAGCCTGCTGGCCACGCCCTTCCATGAGGATTTCGAGGAAACGGAATTCACCCGGGAGCTTCTGCGCAACCGCATGATGAACGAACTGTTCGCGGAATCGATCCCCGTCATCCTTCACGAAGACGACTGCAACTCCATGCGCTGGTCGGTGGAGAACCGTTCTCCCTTCCTGGACCGCAACTTGGCAGAATTCCTATACAGCGTGCCGTCCGAATACCTGATCGGCGACGGCTTCGCCAAACTCCTCCTGCGCCAGTCCGGCCAGGGATTGGTGCCGGATCAAGTGCGGCTGGACAAGCGCAAGCGCGGATTCAATGCCTCGATCAACTCGCTCGTCGACCGCAATGACCCGGATACCCGCGATCGCCTGCTTGCCCCCGGGCCGATCTTCGACCTGATCGACCGGAGCAAGTTCGAAGGGTTCCTGAACCAGGATATGACCTCCAACAGCTTTTCAAAATTCTTGTTCAGCTTTATTTCCGCACGTATTTTCCTTGATCAACAACTCCTTGAAAGCCAATGAGTTTCTTATCCTCATCATTGACAGGGTCTCAGCCATGACCAAGGTCACCGGTGTCATCCAGGCCCGCCTGACTTCGATCCGCTTGGCACAAAAGGCCCTGTTGCCGTTGGCTGGCCGGCCCGTGATGCACCATTTATTCGACCGGGCGAAGCGTATTCGCGGCGTCGATAATCTGGTTCTCGCGATCCCCACGGGCGAGGCCAATGATCCGCTTGAAAACGCCGTCGCGGACTACTCCGACATCCGGGTCGTGCGCGGCCCGGACGACGATCTGGTGACACGTTTTTTGATGGCGGCCGACCTTACCGGCGCCGACGTGATTGTCCGCATGTGGGGCGACTGTCCGGTGACCGATCCCGATCTGGCGGCAGGATTGCTGCAGGCTGTCTTGAACACGGACGTCGCCTGGGCCCACTACCCTAACGATTCCGGTTATCCTGAAGGCGTGGAAACCCACGTTCTGCGGGTCGACGCCCTGCGCGCGCTGTCGGACGAGTCCGACGACATGTACGAACGCGAAAACATGCTGCCCTTCTTCACCCGCCGGCCTGAACGTTTCCCCATGTTGGAAATTCGCCGCACCCCGAACCGCAATCATTTGAAGTGCTTGTTGGACACACAGCACGACTATCGGCGGATTTCGGAAATCTTCGACATTCTCTACCCCGATACACCGGAATTCGGCGTCGCCGAACTGGAAGCCCTCGCCGAACACCGGCCGGAACTGTTTGATCCGACGCACCGCATCGCCACGGGGAACGACGGATGACCTTGAATGTCGCCGTGATCGGATTGGGTGTGGGCGAGCAGCATGCCCGTGCCTTCGCCGCCGCGCCCAATGCGCAGGTCACTTGGCTGTATGATCTGGACACTGCCAAGTCGGCCCGGATCGTCCGCGATCTGGGGCAGGGCCGCGTGGCGGAAAGTTACGAGCAGATCCTGGCCGATCCGAACGTCGATGCCGTCTCCATCGCCACGTTCGATCACCTGCATTTCGACGAGGTCTGCCGGGCGTTCGGCGCCGGCAAGCATGTCTTCGTTGAAAAGCCATTGTGCCGGACAGCGGCGGAAGTTGATGAAATCGCCGCTCGCTGGGACAAGGCCGGCAGACCGCATCTGCGCTCGAACCTGGTGCTCCGCAGCGCTCCGGTCTACGGTTGGCTGAAGAACGCCATCGCCGCCGGTGAGTTCGGCGAGATTTATGCCTTTGACGGCGACTATCTTTATGGCCGTCTGGAGAAGATCACCGAGGGCTGGCGCAAGGACGTGCCCGACTATTCCGTGATGGAAGGCGGCGGCGTGCATATCATCGACCTGATGCTGTGGCTGATGGGCGAAACACCGGCCACGGTCGCCACGACGGGTTCCAAGATCGCCACCCTCGGCACGGCATTCCAGTACGACGACTTCATGGCCGCGACCTTCACCTTCGCGTCCGGCGCCGTCGGCCGGATTACCGCCAATTTCGGCTGCATCCATCCGCACCATCACGTGATCCGCCTGTTCGGAACCAAGGCGACCTTCATCTACGACGATCAGGGCCCGCGCCTGTTTCGCAGCCGCACGGACGGCGCGCGAGCGGAGAAACTCGACCTTGCCCCCCTGCCCGACGGCAAGGGCGTGTTGATCCCCGATTTCATCCAAGCCATCCAGACGGGCGCCGACCCGGCCCCGGTAGCGGAACGGGAATTCGATTTGATCCGCGTCATCGCTGCCGCCGACGCGGCACACCGCGGCGGATCGCCCCAACCCATCAGACCCTAACCCCATTAGGACAGCAACCATGACCAAACTGGACATTCCCTTCGGCAGACCCTGGATCGAAGACCTTGAACGCGACGCGGTGATGGAGGTGCTGTCGGGGCATATCCTGACCCACGGCCCCAACTGCCATGCCTTCGAAGAGGGCTTCGCCAAGATGATGGGCGGCGGCCATGCGGTTTCGACATCAAGCTGCATGGCATCCCTGCATCTGTCCTGGATGGATTTGGGCGTCGGGCCGGGGGACGAGGTTCTGCTGCCGGCCATGACCCATGTCGCGACGGCCCATGCGGTGGCGCTGACGGGTGCGACGCCCGTGTTCGTGGACAGCGAGCTGACGTCCGGCAACATGGACTTGGACGACATGGCGGCGAAGGTCACGGCCAAGACCAGGGCCATCGGCATCGTCCACTACGTCGGCATTCCCATCGATATGGTGAAGGTCATGGCGTTGGCGGAAAAGCACGGGTTGAAGGTGGTGGAGGATTGCGCGCTGGCGGTTGAGGCCCGGATCGACGGCACCCATGTCGGCCTGTTCGGGCATACGGGCTGCTATTCCTTTTATCCGGTCAAGCACATCACTTGCGGCGAAGGCGGCATGCTTGTCTCCAAAGACCCGGAAACGGTGAAGCGCATCGGCGAATTCCGCGCCTTCAATTATGATCGCTCGGGCCCCGGGCCCAAGGTGCCGGGGCTGTACGACGTCAAGGGCCTGGGCATGAACTACCGCATGTCGGAAATGCAGGCGGCCCTCGGCCGCGTGCAGTTGACCCGCCTGCCCGACATCATGCGCATCCGCGAGGCCAATTTCCGTGCCCTGCAATCGGGCCTGAACGCCATCGACAGCGTGCGCGTGCTGGATAGCGGCGAGGACCGCCTGAAATCCAGTTTCTACTGCGTCACCATGCTTCTGGAGGGCGACCTGGCGGCCAAGCGTAATGATATTGCGCTGGCATTGAATGAACGAGGGATCGGCACTTCGATTTATTACCCGCACCCCATCGGGCGCCTGCGCTACTACCAGGACAAATTCGGTTACGACGCGAACGGCTTCCCGGGGGCGACGGCGATCGCCGACAACGCCATCGCCCTGCCCTGCGGCCCGCACCTGGGCGTCAAGGACATGGAGGATATCGCAGGCTGCATGGCAGCCATTGCGGCCGCTTTTTAGAAATTCCCGGCCAGGGTTTTCGGCGCGTTAACGCTTGCTTCAAAACAACGTGGTATAGTGCCGACCTTAAAAATTTCGGCTCTGGTCAATCTTGTATCGGTAGCGTCAAAGCATGCAGTTTTCATTCAAGGATAATTGGTTCCACCTGCCTCCCGAGACCAAGGCGAGCATTGACAAAATGGGCCCGTTCTCGCGGCATGCGTTATTTCTGCGATGCTGCCAGCAACTCCACCAAACCCAAGGCCACCAGCCGGCGGACACCAACAATCCGCTGGCCACGACC
>DNMS01000388.1:3267-6851 GCA_003488105.1 Rhodospirillaceae bacterium | reverse complement strand
GGCCGCCCAGGCCGCCGCCGACGAGGCCCAAGCCGCCGTCGCCACCGCCGAGGGCGTGGCCCAGACCGATACCGTGACCCTGGATGGCACCATCGAAGACGGCGACGTCTACAGCGTCACCATCGACGGCGACGTGGTCACGGTCACCGTCGGCACGGACACGGCCGCGGCATCGACCGGCATCACCATCGCCGACGTGCGCACCGCCCTTGTCAACGCCATCAACGATGCGGCCAACGGCGCCACCGATTCCGTGGTCGCCTCCGCCGGCAGCGGCGACGGCGCCATTACCCTGACCGCGGCCATGCCGGGGATCGGGTTCACGGCGACGGCATCCGCCACCAACAACGGCGGCGTTGACGATCAGTCCGCGACCGCGTCGACGGTTACCGGTAATTTGGGCGGGGCGACGCAGGTCGCGCAGCTCGACACCGTGACCCTGCAGGGCGCGGTGGAGGCCGGAGACACCTATTCCGTCACGGTCAACGGCACCATCGTCAGCGTGATCATTCCGACGGATAATTCCATCACCACCCTGACCCAGGTCCGCGACGCCCTGGTCACGGCAATCAACGACAGCGCCGCCGGCGCCGACGTCACGGCCGCGGCCGGCGATTCGGACGAGACGCTGGCCATCACCGCCGACGTGGCGGGCGTCGCCTTCACGGCGACGGCCACGGCCACGAACGGCGGCGGCAATGCGGACAACGTGGCGCAGTCGGTAACGACCACCGCCAACCTGCGCGGCGCCGACGATCTGGCGGCCCAGGCCGGCACCATCGGCTATGAAATTCTGACCTCGCTCGGCCGCCGCTACCACCGCGTCTACGCGGACGGCGCGGCCTAGCCACGATGAAAATTCTGCAAGCCATCGGCCGGGTTTTCCTGGCCTTTCTCGGCGCCGCAGGGCGGCTGATCATGTTCGCCACCACTGCGGTCACCCATTGCTTCCTGCCCCCCTATTACCCCCGCATCATGATCCGCCAGATGATCGAGATCGGGTATTTCTCCCTGCCCGTGGTCGGCCTGACGGCGATCTTTGCGGGCATGGTGCTGGCGCTGCAAAGCTATACCGGCTTTGCCCGCTTCTCGGCCGAGGGCGCCATCGCCAACGTGGTGGTGCTGTCCGTGACCCGCGAACTGGCCCCCGTACTGGGCGGCCTGATGATCGCCGGGCGCGTTGGGGCTTCCATGGCGGCCGAGATCGGCACCATGCGCGTGACCGAACAGATCGACGCGCTGACGACGCTCTCGACCAACGCCTTCAAATATCTGGTGGTGCCGCGCATCATCGCAGGCGTGGTCATGCTGCCGATCCTGATTTTCGTCGCCGACATCATCGGCGTGTTCGGCGGCTTCCTGGTCGCCGTTTACAAGCTGGGCTTCAATCCCGCCATCTACCTGCAGAACACCTGGGATTTTCTGGAACCGCTGGACGTCATTTCCGGCCTGGTGAAGGCATCCGTGTTCGGCTTCCTGGTGGCATTGATGGGCTGCTACCACGGTTATTATTCCAAGGGCGGCGCCCAGGGCGTGGGCGCGGCAACGACCAATTCCGTGGTCTCGGCCTCGATCCTGATCCTCTGCTTCAACTACATCCTGACCGAAGCGTTCTTCGGCCTGTAAGGCGGGCATCATGGCCGAGCCGAAAATCCAATTGCGCGACGTGACCAAGGCCTTCGGGCCGAAGAAGGTCCTGACCGGAGTCGACCTGGACGTGGCCAAGGGCGAAAGCGTGGTCATCATCGGCGGTTCGGGCACGGGCAAGTCGGTGACCCTGAAGTGCATCCTGGGCCTGCTTCGGCCCGACACGGGCTCCATCAAGATCGACGGCCGTGAAGTAACCAGCCTTTCGACCTCGGAACGCGACCAGGTCAACCGCCAGGTCGGCATGCTGTTCCAAGGTGGCGCCTTGTTCGATTCCCTGCCCGTGTGGGAAAATGTCGCCTTCGGGCTGCTGTCGCGGAAGCAATGCGGACGCGAAGAAGCGCGCGAGATCGCCATGAAAAAACTGGCCTTGGTCGGTCTCAAGCCGCATCTGGCCGACACCTCGCCGGCGGACCTGTCCATCGGCATGCAGAAACGCGTGGGTCTTGCCCGCGCCATCGCCACGGACCCGGAAATCATCTTTTTCGACGAACCGACGACGGGGCTGGACCCGATCATGGCCGACATGATCAACGAGTTGATCGTCCACGTGAACCGCGAGGTCGGGGCGACGGCGCTGTCGATCTCCCATGACATGGAATCCGCGCGCAAGATCGGCGACCGCATCGCCATGCTGTACCAGGGCAAGATCGTCTGGGCCGGCGACCCGGATTCCGCCGAGGCGGCGGCCAATCCGGTCGTCGACCAGTTCGTCCACGGCCGTGTCGACGGGCCGATCAAGATGCAGGTACGGGCCTGAGAATTCCCTATCCCCAATTGAATGATTGGGGAATGGTTGCCTGTCTTATGGGCATCACACCTGAAAAAGAATGTGATGAAAATGGCTGAGACGAACAAACCGGCCTTTCCGCAAACGCCGGACGGCGTCACCGATTGGGAAAAAGTCTTTGAAGACCCCGATCAAGGTTTGATCTCGGTGATCCGCACCGCCCAAACGTCGGAAAATCTGCGCGCCTGCATGATGATCGTGATCCGGCAGTTGTTCACCCGGGATGATGACGAGCTTCAGGTTGCACAATTAACCCGGCAACTTGACGACCTGCTGGCCCAGTCGGGTGGCGCCGTCCCATCGGATGCCGCCATCGCCATGCTGCGCCAAATCAAGACCCAGCGGCAGGAAATGGCCCAGGCCTATTTGGCCGATAAGAAAAGGAAGAAACGCCGAAAGAACCGGCGCAACGCAGCCGGTTCGGCATCGACGAAAAACGCCATCTACCTTCTTTTCAAGAACCCCAAATACTTCATTGGCCTGGGCCTCGTCCTGACGGTCCTGTTGATCGGTGTGATCGCGGCCCTGGTCATCGGCGACGCGCCGACGACTGAAAATATTGACCGCGCAGAGCATGCTGTCGGCCCGGGTTCCGCCGCGCCACAAAAAGACGTCGCAGACGCGCCAAAGACCAAGCCATCCCAGCAGGACATGCCCCTGCCCGCGTTCACCCCGACGGTGCGCGACACCACGGCAGCGCCGGTGGCGATCGTTCTGCGTCATGTCACCCTTCCGCGCAGCCTTGGTAAATGGAAGCGCGGCCCGACCCACGTCATGCCCTTTATCTTCGTCACAGATGAGGGCGACGTTTCCAATGTGTGCCGGCAATTTCCCTATATCCTGAGCACCCTGAACGTGGAACTCAGCAAGGCGTTCCAGGATATCGAGGTGTTCGACGAACAGGTCCTTGCGAGCGTCGCGCGGCGGGTCGGGGGCATCCTCAATGCTAGGCTCGAAGAGCCTGTGGTCACGCGCATTCTCCTGGCGATCCCCATGGACACAAGAGACCACCCGCCCAGCCGATGCGGGCTGGCAACTGACACCTTTGGAAAATATCTGAAATAGGTCAGCATCACGGCCGTATCGGGCGCGCATGCCCGATGCTTCGAGCATCACGCCCCTTTGCCCGCCCAGCCGATGCGGGCTG
>DNMS01000388.1:2282-3035 GCA_003488105.1 Rhodospirillaceae bacterium | reverse complement strand
TCACGCCCCTTTGCCCGCCCAGAAGGCCTGGAACACTGCCTCGGGGATTGGCCTACGCCGGCCGGCGGTCAAGAATGCGCCGGGCGCGGCGGGCGATGGATTCGTTGACCATCTTGCCGTCGACGCGGGCTGTGCCCAAGGGGTCGGCCGCCGCCGCGGCCAGCACCCGTTCCGCCCAATCAACCTGCGTCGGGGTTGGCGTGAAGGCCGCATGGATGTGCGGGATCTGCACTTGGTCATAGGACGCCTTGCCGGTGAAGCCCATGGCGGCGATGCGCGCGGCCTCGTCGATCAGGCCGGCCTCGTCCGACGGGTCGAACCACACGCCGTCCATGGCGTCGATCCCGGATTCCTGCGCGGCCAGGATCGTTTCCGCCCGCGCATGGGCCAACGCGTCCCAGCCCAGGTCCGAGCCGATAGAGGCGGAAAAATCCGCCGTTCCCAAGAACAGACAAGTAATTTGAGGACCGTCCCGCCCGGCGGTCGAACAGGCGATTTCCATGGCGTTCTTGATCCCGCGCGGGCTTTCGATCAGCACCACCAGTTCCATGTCCGGATGGCGTGGGCGCAGGACATCCGCGACCCAGCGCACTTCTTCGGCGTGCTCAATCTTGGGCAGGATCAGGCCATCCGGCGCATCGGTGCAATCGACCACGGCCAGCAGATCGCGCAGGCCGTCTTCCGTCCGTGGGTTATTCACGCGCAGCAGGCGCAAGGGCTGCCCGGCCTTACGCGGCCCGGCATACATTGGCA
>DNMS01000388.1:1692-2020 GCA_003488105.1 Rhodospirillaceae bacterium | reverse complement strand
ACAGGCGCCGGAAGGCCTCCCGCGCGTCGTCGGTACGGTCCAGAAGGGCCAGGGCATAAGCCCTGTTGCCCGCCGCATCAGCCCGATAGGCCGGGTCGCCCTGAATCGCGAGAGATTGATCGAACCGCGCAAGCGCCTGTTTCAATCCCCAACGAATGCCCTGCTCAGCCTCTTCGTCCAGTTCCAGCACGGTCGCCCGCGCCGCCTTGGCATCCATCAGGTCGATAAACCCAAGCCCGTTGAGGGAGCGCGCCCACTGCACCCGCGCCGCCGGGTCACGGGAAAAGCGCAAGGCGGCCTCGACGGCGGCGAAATCGGCAAGCGCCCC
>DNMS01000388.1:1229-1386 GCA_003488105.1 Rhodospirillaceae bacterium | reverse complement strand
CGGCGAAATCGGCAAGCGCCCCGTCCATATCCATGCGGTCCGCCAGTGTCATGCCTCGGTCGACTTGGCGTTCGGCCGCGTCCGGAGCAAGGTCCGATGCCGCGTCGTCATTGTCGTTCATAATACCCTCCCGACCGCTTTCTTATGGCGGCAAACC
>DNMS01000388.1:620-943 GCA_003488105.1 Rhodospirillaceae bacterium | reverse complement strand
TTGCCTTGCCCCTGCCCGCCCCACGCGATATGAGAAGCAAACTCGAACTGCCCATCTCGATCACCCCGGAAAGGCAAGGTTCCATTGGCCAAGCGCCCGGCGAGCCAGTACGTCTGTCAGGAATGCGGCGCCGTCCACCATCGGTGGTCCGGCAAGTGCGACGGCTGCGATGCCTGGAACACCTTGGTCGAGGAATCCCAGGGTGACGCCACGCCCAAAGGCCTGGGCACCGGTCGCAAGGGCCGCAGGATTGAGTTCGTCGGCCTGAAGGGTGAAAACCCCCAGCCGCCGCGCTGGACCGCCAATATGGAAGAGTTCGACCG
>DNMS01000388.1:0-436 GCA_003488105.1 Rhodospirillaceae bacterium | reverse complement strand
CCAATATGGAAGAGTTCGACCGGGTTACCGGCGGCGGGCTGGTGCAGGGTTCCGCCGTGCTGGTCGGTGGCGATCCGGGGATCGGCAAATCAACCCTTCTCATGCAGGTCGCGGCCAAACTGGCCGCCAATCACTCAACCGCCTATATCTCGGGCGAGGAAGCGGTCGAACAGCTTCGCCTGCGCGCCCGGCGCCTGGGCCTGTCCGACGCCCCCGTGCAGCTGACGGCGGCGACCAACGTGCGCGACATCGTGGCCACCCTGGACGCCCCCGGCGGCCCGGACCTGGTCATTATCGACAGCATCCAGACCATGTTCGTCGACACCCTGGAATCGGCCCCCGGCACGGTGGCGCAGGTGCGGACGTCTGCCCAGGAGTTGATCCGCCTGGCCAAGCGCCGGGGCTTTGCCTTGATCCTGGTCGGCCATGTCACCAA
>DNMS01000198.1:9021-9242 GCA_003488105.1 Rhodospirillaceae bacterium | reverse complement strand
ATCCATGATCGCCAGCCGCTTGCCGAACGGGTTCAGGCGGTTGCGCCCGACCCCCTTGGCGTCCTTGGGCTGTTCGGAAACATAGACGATGCGGGTGTCGAAATAACCGTCTTCGCCGGTGATGCGCTTGTAGATCGAATCGGAAATGATGTGCGCCACGCGCCGCCAGTTGTCCGGCACGGTGAAATAGGCAAGGCCGATCATCTGCTGTTCCGAGAACA
>DNMS01000198.1:1033-8788 GCA_003488105.1 Rhodospirillaceae bacterium | reverse complement strand
GAACACGTCCCACAGACGGAATTCGACGCGCAGCCGCCCGTCGGACACGACCTCGGTCCGGCCTTGGACCAGGGCCTGGGCGTTGATGACGCGCCAGTCGCCGAACCGGGGCAGCGCATTGAGCGCCCCCGCCGACTGGATAAAGGCCTTAGGGTCTATGGGCTTGAACAGGCCGGAGCGTTCCAGGTTGGCGGCGATCACGCCGGCGATGTCGCGCCCCGCCCGGGCCGCGGCGCCGGATTTACCGACGAAATCAGTGACCGCGATGGGCAGCGGCTCAACATTGCCGCGGGTGATGTCGATTGTGATCTCGGCGTGCGCCGGGCGGGCGTCGCTCAACGCCACGGCGAAAGCCAACAGCGCAATCAGCGGGGCAAAGGTTTTCATTGCGAATTTAGCGGGCATAATCATCGGCCTAATGGTCATCACAGCATTCCGCTCGGGTCAAATATGAACTTGAGATCCCGCCAGACATGATATTTGTCTGGCGGTAGGTTGAACTTGTTGCATCGCGGGTCCTGAACCGCGCGGCGGGCCGCCTCGACGGCAACCTGAAAATAGCGGTCGGTAAACATGCGGCCCTTATCCTCGACCTCGACCGACTGCACGGTGCCGTCGGAATTCATCGTCAGGCGCAGTTCAGGTTTCAGCTTTTCCGCCCCCGGCGCGCCATAGGGCGGCGACCAGCACTTGGACACCTGGTTGCGGATCATCGTTCGCCACTGGTCGATCTCAAGCTGCGATACCTTCTTGTCCGGATCGTACTTGATCGACTTGGAATTGTTCTGCAAGGCTGCCCGAATGCGCGCCATGGTGTCGTCCTTCGGCGTTTCCGACACTTTCTTCTCCGGCTTTTCCTCGGTCTTCGGCGTCGGTTGCTGCTTGATCTTCTCAAGCGTCTTCAGCACGGACGCCGTGTCGAAGGTCGGCTTCTGCGGTTTCTTGGGCTTCTTCGGGACCTCGACCTGGGCCAGTTTCGGTTTGGGCGGCTCCGGCTTTTTCTCGGGCTTAGGCTCCGCTTCCTTCTTGGGCTCCGGTTCGGGCTTGGGTTCCGGCTGCGCCTTGGGCAGGGGTTCGGGCTCCGCCTCGGGCTTGGGCGGCAGGGCCGCGATCTCGGGCTGCTTGGGCGTCGGCGGCGCCGGTTTCGGCTTGGGCGGCGTCGGCGGTTTGGGCAGCTCGGCCTTGGCCTCTTTCTTCGGCGTTTCCTGGACCGGCATCGGCGGCGCGTTGCGCATCTCATCGACGTCGACGATCTCGACGAAGATGGGCTGCTCTTCATGCAACGGCGTGATCTTGTTGAACGGCAGGCCAAGCCAAGCAGCCAGCACCAAACCCACGTGCAGGGAGACGGATGTGATCAGTGCGGTCCGCAAGGGGCCCCGGTTTACTTCTTGGCCGGCGGGCGTTTCGCCGCCTTGCCAGGTTCCTGCGCGATCAGCGCCACGCGCCGATAACCGGCCGCGTTGATCTGCCCCATCACCGCCATGACACGTCCGTAATTGATGGCCTTATCCCCTCTGACGAAGATCCGGATATCCGGATTGTTGCCGGTGATAGCGTGCAATCTTGGCACCAATGTGTCCAAGTCGACGGCGGTGTCCTGAATATAAATCTGCCCGCCGGCATCGACGCTGACAGCCAGCGGCTCGTCCTGGCCGCTGACGGCCCCCGCCTTGGTATCCGGCAGGTCGACCTGAACGCCCACGGTCAAAAGCGGCGCCGTGACCATGAAGATGATGAGCAGGACCAGCATCACGTCGACGAACGGCGTGACGTTGATATCGCTCATCAGCGCCCGGTTCTTGCGCCGCCGACGCGAGGTTCGTTGGATGGTGACGGCCACGTTCCCGCTCCCCGCCCTAGGTATCCAGTTCGCGCGACAGGATCGCCGAGAACTCGCCCGAGAAATTTTCGAGCCGCCCGGCATAACGGTCCAGATCGCGGGAGAACTTGTTGTAGGCGATGACCGCCGGGATCGCCGCGAGAAGTCCCAACGCCGTGGCGAACAGGGCCTCGGCAATGCCGGGCGCGACCACGGCAAGCGACGTGTTCTTGGAAATAGCGATCGACTGGAACGAATTCATGATGCCCCAGACCGTGCCGAACAAACCGATGAAGGGGGCCGTATTGCCCGTGGTCGCCAAGAATGTGAGATAACGTTCGGCGCGATCCATTTCCCGGTCGGCGGTGATCTGCATGACCCGCTCGATGCGTTGGGCCAAGGTCGTCGCCCCTCCGCCGCCATTGGTCGAAGCGCGCCGCCATTCCCGCATGGCGGCGGCGAACACGGCGGACATGGGATCCATGGGCCGGCTGCCGATCTTGTCATACAGGCTGTCGAGGCTGTCGCCGGACCAGAAGCGATCCTCGAATTTGTCGGTTCGTTTGTTCAAGCGACGCACGGACAGCAGCTTTTCGAAGATGATCGCCCAGCACCAGACCGACGCCGACACCAACATGATGATCACCGACTTGACCACCAGATCGGCCTTCATGAACAGTGCCACGACCGAGAAATCCAGGTTCGTCGAGCCCGCCAGGGCCATCGCTTCGACCGCTTGATTTTCCATCTTTGTCCGTCTCGTTCCGTTTTTCTTACGGCCCATCGCCGGCGTCGGCGATACGGGCCATTTCAATTCGCACCTCGGCCGGCAGGCGCACGGGCCGTCCGGTCGTGTTCATACAGGCGAGGGTCAGGTTCATCTGCACCAGGTCTTCATCGTCCCGGCGCACCACCTGGGCCATCTCCACTGTCGCCCCCCGCACCGCCAGCACCCGCGTCTCGACACTCAGTGCATCGTCCAGCCGCGCCGGCTTCAGGTATTCAGCACTGACCCGGCGCACGGCAAGGGCGACGCCCTTCTGCGCCAAAATCGCGGAATTTTCAAATCCCAGTTCACGTAGAAGCTCCGTGCGGGCGCGTTCCGCATAGCGCAGGTAGTTGGCGTAATAGACGATGCCGCCGGCGTCCGTATCCTCGTAATAGACACGCACGGGCATGCGGTGGCAGGGCGTTTCTCCTGTTCCGGTCACGCGCCATCCTCCGTCCCACTTGTGGCGGAAAGAAGGTCGAGTTGCGGTGCACCCGGCGGCAGGTCGAGCCCCAGGTGTCGGAACGTCTCCGGCGTCACGGCGCGGCCGCGCGGTGTGCGCATCAATAATCCCTGCTGGATCAGGAAGGGTTCGATCACTTCCTCGATGGTGTCGCGCTGTTCGGACAGGGCGGCGGCCAGGGTTTCGACGCCAACCGGCCCGCCGCCGTAATTGCCGCAGATGCAGGTCAGGTAGCGGCGGTCCATCGCGTCGAGCCCGCGCTGATCGACTTCAAGCCGCGTCAGCGCCGCGTCGGCGATCCGGGCATCCACGGACCCGGATCCATCGACGGCGGCGAAATCGCGGACCCGGCGTAGCAGCCTGCCCGCGACCCGCGGCGTGCCGCGCGAGCGGCGGGCGATCTCCAGCGCCCCCTCGGCCGTCAAGTCCAGGCCCAGCAATGCCGCCCCCCGACGCACGATGCCCTCGAGCGCTTCCGGGCTGTAAAAATTGAGCCGCACGGGAATACCGAAACGGTCGCGCAGCGGCGTCGTGATCAAGCCGGATCGCGTCGTCGCCCCAACCAGGGTGAAGGGTGGCAGATCAATGCGCACGGAGCGCGCCGCCGGTCCCTCGCCGATGATCAGATCAAGCTGATAATCCTCCATCGCCGGATAGAGAATTTCCTCGACGATCGGGCTGAGGCGGTGGATTTCGTCAATGAACAGCACATCGCGCGGCTGCAGGTTGGTGAGAATCGCCGCCAGATCGCCCGCCTTGGCGACCACGGGGCCCGAGGTGGCGCGGAAGCCCACGCCCAGTTCGCGGGCGACGATCTGCGCCAGGGTCGTCTTGCCCAATCCTGGGGGGCCGAAAAACAGGACATGGTCCATGGCTTCGCCGCGTGACCGTGCGGCTTCGATGAACACCTTCAGGTTTTCACGCGCCTGGTCCTGGCCGACGAAATCATCAAGCGCCTGGGGCCGCAGGCCGGGATCGGCGGCAAAGTCGTCTTCCACGACTTCCGGCTGGATCATGCGTTCCTCGACCATTGTCGCTTATGCCCCCCGCCGCTGGTCGCTCGGGGCAAGTTCGGCCAGCCCGGCACGGATCAGGGCCTCCAGGGTCAAGGCGACATCCGACGCCTGGGCGGCGCGGGACACCGCCCCCAAGGCTTCTGACGGCGTATAGCCGAGGTTGACCAAGGCCGACGCGGCATCGCGCAGCAGATCCTGCGCCGCGTCGCCGGCGATGTCCGGTTTGGCCGCACCCGGGGCCGGTGCCACACCGCCCTTGGCCGCCACCGGACCCAGGGCCAGGGCGCCGACCTTGTCCTTCAGTTCATGGAGAATACGCTGCGCCAGCTTGGGCCCGACACCCGGTGCGCGGCAGATCGCTGCCTTGTCACCGGCCGCGATGGCCTGCAGCAGCATATCGCCGGTCAGCGCCGACAGCATGGCGAGGGCAACCTTGGCGCCGACGCCCTGCACGGTGGTCAGCAGGCGGAACCAGTCCTGTTCATCGGCGCGCAGGAAACCGTACAGATGAATGTGGTCTTCACGCACATGAGTTTCGATGAACAACGCCACCGCGTCCCCCTGCCCCATCTGCGCCAGGGTCCTCGACGAGGCGTGCACCAGATAGCCGACCCCGTTCACGTCGATCACGGCGGTGTCCGTCCCCACCGCATCGACCAGACCCTTGAGGCGCGCGATCATCGGGCCGCCCCCGCCATGGCGGCGTTCGACGCATGGCCCGGAGCCGTGCGGTGATGGGCGTGACAGATGGCGACGGCCAGGGCATCGGCGCTATCGGCGCTTTTGAAGGCCGCCCCCGGCAACAGCGTGCGCACCATCATCTGGACCTGTTCCTTGGCCGCATGGCCGGTGCCGACCACGGTCTTTTTCACGAGGTTGGGGGTGTATTCGAACACCGGCAGACCGGCCAAGGCCGGCACCAGCATGGAAATGCCACGCGCCTGTCCCAGTTTCAGGGTCGTCGTCGGATTGGTGTTGACGAAGGTTTCCTCGACCGCCGCCTCGACCGGGGCCATGGCGCGAATGACCTCGACCAGCCCGTCGTGAAGTTGCACCAGACGTTCGGCAAGACTGGCCTTCGGATCGGAGGAAACAACGCCGTCGGCGACATAGCGAAGCCGGTTGCCGGCGTGTTCGATGACGCCCCATCCGGTGTTCTTCAACCCCGGGTCAAACCCGATCAGCCGCATCCGTGTTCCATTCCGCTCCGTATCCCTGTGGCGTCCGCTTTACGGTTTAAGCGCTCAGCCTTTCCATGATCTCGTCGTCGACCTCGAAGTTGGCGGCGACGCGCTGCACGTCGTCGTTGTCTTCCAACGCATCAATCAGCTTCAACAATGTCTGCGCCGTGCCTTCGTCGACGGAGATGGAATTCTGCGGCTTCCACGCCAGGCGCGCTTCCTCCGGTTCGCCGAAGCGTTCTTCGAGCGCGTCGCGCACGGCGGCGAAATCGTCGGGCTGGCAGGTGATGGTGTGGTTGTCGTCATCCGATTCCACGTCCTCCGCACCCGCTTCCAGAGCCCCTTCGAACACGGCCTCGGCACCGGCCACGGCGGCCGGATAGGAAATCTGGCCGACCCGGTCGAACATGAAGGCGACGCTGCCCGTCTCGCCCAGGTTGCCGCCGTTCTTGGAAAAGGCGGTGCGGACTTCCGAGGCCGTGCGATTGCGGTTGTCGGACAGGGCCTCGACGATCACGGCGACGCCGCCCGGGCCGTAGCCTTCGTAGCGGATTTCCTCGTAATTTTCGGCGTCGTTGCCCTGGGCCTTCTGGATCGCCCGATTGATGACGTCGTTGGGCATGTTCAGGGCCTTGGCGTTGGCGACCGCCAAACGCAGGGCGGCATTGAAGTTGGGATCGGGGCCGTTGCGCGCGGCGACCGTCACTTCGCGGCCCAGTTTGGCGAAGACCTTTGCCCGCTTGGCGTCCTGACGGCCTTTGCGGTGCATGATGTTCTTAAATTTGGAATGACCAGCCATTTTGGCGGGAACCCCCTATATGTCGTGGCGATTCGTCGGGATTATACCCAAATGATGGGACCGGCGCGAGTGTCACCGGCGATGAAGCTAGGCCCGCAATATGGCAAGATTTCGTCCGCCGTGAAAGGCCGCAGGCCGTGGAAAAGGGTGATTTTCGGGTCTGGCCGCTATCCCGGCACCGCCGGGGCCAGGCGGCCACCCAGGCGCACGGGCTCGGCCCGCGTCGCCAGACCCGTGCCATCGTCGGTTTCCAGATACATGGCGCAGAAGGTCGCCTCGCCGCTCGCGGGCTCCAACCGGCCCTGTGGCAGCTTGGTCGTGAACCGCGCCGTGGCGTTTTCCTTCTGCATGCCGATCACGGAATCATAATCGCCGGTCATGCCCAGATCCGTCTGATAGGCCGTGCCGCCCTTGAACACCTGGGCGTCCGCCGTCGGCACATGGGTGTGGGTCCCGACCACCGCCGACACCCGGCCATCCAAGAAATGGGCCATGGCCATCTTTTCCGACGATGCCTCGCCGTGCAGGTCGAGCAGGATGGCATCGACGTTGCCACGCCCGCTGGCCGCCCCCAGGCGGTGGTTCTTCAAGGCCTCGTCCACCCCGGCGAAGGGGTCGTCGAGCGGGTCCATGAACAAACGGCACATGGCGTGCACGACCATGACCTTGCGGCCGTCCTTGGTCTCGAACACGCCGGCCCCCTTGCCGGGTGTGCCGGCGGGAAAATTCAGGGGCCGCAGCAAGCGGTCGTCGCCGTCGATGTAGTTCATGATCTCGCGCTGATCCCACACATGGTTGCCCGTGGTGATGACATCCGCCCCCTGGGCGTACAGATCGTTGCAGATCGCCTCGGTGATGCCGAAGCCATGGGCCGCGTTCTCGCCGTTGACGATGACGAAGTCGAGGTCCAGTTGCGCACGCAAGGCCGGCAGATGTTTGGCCACGGCGTCCCGGCCGCTACGGCCGACCACATCCCCGACAATCATGATTTTCATAAACTGACCTTAATACCTAGTGCCTTGGCCCCAAAATGCCATGCCGGGACCGTTAAGGCGTAATTTTAATGATGTCGTCCTCGGTCACGACCCAGTCAAGGCGTGCGTCGTAATGGTCGCGCGGCACGGCGTCAACTTCCTGGGCCGAATAGCCGACCCCGACAGCGGTGACGGGCGTGCCGGAATTTCGCAGTTCGGCCAGGGTCCGGTCATAGAATCCGCCGCCCCAGCCAAGCCGATAGCCGGCCCGGTCGAAGGCGAGCAGCGGCACCAGAAGCAGATCTGGACGCACGTCCTCTGCCCCGTCCGCCGGATGACGGGTGCCGAACACGCCGTTCGCCAGCTTCGCCCCGGGCGTCCAGGCCCGGAACCGAAGCGGCTGCGCCTTGCCCACGACCACGGGCAGGCAGCCCTGCCAGCCGTTGGCGGTCAGGGCCAAGATTGCGGGGAGAACATCCATTTCGTCCTGCATGGCGAGATAACCGGACGCCCAGACCGGCCCGGTCGCGGCGCTCAACCCTTGCGCCAGCGCCACGGCGTGACTGGCGACGGCGGTAGCACCGCCGGACCCCAGGTCGGCGCGCGCGCGCACCCGGCGGGCGGCGGCTTCTTTGCGCAGGAGACGCTTTTGTTCGAGGAGATCCATAATGACTTGATCACGAGACCCGAAATTCGGGCGCCGTGACAATACCTAAGACGAAAAAGTACCG
>DNMS01000198.1:0-852 GCA_003488105.1 Rhodospirillaceae bacterium | reverse complement strand
CTTGACTTGAATGACGGGACCCGAAATTCGGGCACCGTAACAATATCCAAACAATACCTAAGACGAAAAAAGTCGGCGGTGCCGCAGTAGCCGTCGGCGTTAAGATCCTCCGTGGCCTGCTCTCAACAGGTTGGGCACCGTGGTACCGAGCGTCCAGGACGAACCCGTGCAACCCGGCAGGGACAGCACCCTTAAAGGACGCATCGCCCCAGGGATAATGTGCCTAACGCGCTCCGCAGCGCTCCGCCTGAGCGGAAGTTAGGCTTGTTCAAGCCCCACGGCAATGCCTTCGATGCGGTCGGCGATATTTTCCAGGGTGCGGCTGACCTTTTCCTCGGATTCAATCAGCCGGGCGACACCTTCGCTTTTGCGGCTGATGGATTCCAGTTCCGCATAGGCGTCGGACAATTCGTCGGCCAGCAGCAGGCTGACCATGACCAGAAGCCGGGCGTCGCCGGCCTGGCCGACGGCGGCGACCAGTTCCTGAACCCGGTTGTCGACATACTTGCCGAGCCGCGACAGGTGGGCTTCCTGTCCGTCGTCGCAAGCGACCTGATATTGACGTCCGTTGATGGTGACGGTGACATGGGCCATGGCGTAATCCAACCCTAGCCTTCGAGGACTTTTTCAAGGCGGCCGATGGCGCCGTCGAGACGCCCTTTGACCTCCTCGGTCACGGTCTGCAGGCGGGCGTTCTCCGCCCGTAACGCCGCCGTGTCGCCCCCGTCGCCGGCCGCGGCGGTGGTTCCGCGCACCTGAACGGCCTTTTCCAGGCGCGACAAGGCGCCTTCCAACCGCTCGAAGGCGCGGTCCACTCGTGATGGTTTACTGATAGTCGCCACACACACCCCC
>DNMS01000380.1 GCA_003488105.1 Rhodospirillaceae bacterium | reverse complement strand
TATCAGCAGGGCAGCGTCTATTCGCGCCTGCGCGAAGCCAAGCAGGACCTTGCCGAACTGACCCGGAACATCGATCAGGCCCGCCGCGACGCTATCGAGGATGCGACCAGCGCCTGGGAGAACCTGCAGACGGCCCGCGCCCGCGTGGTGTCGTTCAGCGCCCAGATCGAGGCCAACGTGGTCGCCCTGGACGGGGTCGAGCGCGAGGCCGCCGTGGGCTCGCGCACGGTTCTGGATGTTTTGGACGCGGAACAGGAACTTCTGGATTCCCGCGTCGGTCATACGGAGGCCCAGCGGGACGAGCGGATCGCCGCGTTCGAGCTGTCGGCCGCCATCGGCCGGATGACCGCCACGGACCTGAAACTGGCTGTCGATGTTTACGATCCGCGCATGCATTACGACGAAGTGCGCGGCAAGTGGGTCGGCGGGTCGAGCAGCGAAGAAGGCAAGTAGGGCGGTTTTCGCCCCTTGCCGTCGCTGGACATAGCGGCGCCCATGACGGCGCCCGGCAATTAATTCCTGTGATATACCAAATATTAACGATCATCGTGAGTTAATGGCTGGTGTATCTTGGGAAAAGTGGCGTGACTCGGACCTGCGTGGGAGTGGGGAGCCGGGAACCGCGACAAGAATTGATGGGCATGCGGGATTATGAGCGAAGAAGCCGAAGCTGCTGAAGGCGGCGAACCTTCGATGGAAGACATCCTTTCTTCCATCCGCAAGATTTTGGCGGAGGAAGAGGATGAAGAGGGAGGCGATGCGCCGGCCGAGCAGGCCGCCGCGCCGGAACCCGAACCCGAACCTGCGCCGGCACCTGAGCCCGAACCGGCACCTGAGCCCGAACCGGAACCCGATATCGATATGACGGACATTCTGGACGAGCCGGACCCCGAGCCGGAGCCAGAACCCGAACCGGAAGACCTGTTCGAACCGGAGCCGGAACCCGTGGCCGCTGCTGCGCCGCCGCCACCACCGCCGCCTCCCATGCCGGAGCCGGAACCGATGGCGGACATCATGGAATTGACCCCCGACATGGTTGCCCCCGATGCCATCATGTCGCGGCCGACCTCGCTGCACGGCTCGGACGTCCTGGCCGAACTGGCCCGGGCGATCCTCGACCGCCGCGACCTGCCGGTCATGTCCTCGGGCGACGCGTCGCTGGAAGGCATCGTGCGCGAAATGCTGAAGCCGATCCTGCGCGAATGGCTGGACCGCAATCTGCCCTACCTGATCGAACGCCTGGTGAAGAAGGAAATCGACACCATGGTGAACCGGGCGGAAGGTCTCGACAACTGGGGTTAGTCGAAAATCCCGAGCGCCCGGAAACGGGCGCGACGACGATTTTCGCCAAGCAATAATTCCACCCGGCGGTAAGCCTGAAAAAGAATTACAATGATAACCCCGGGGGGCTTTGTTCCCCGAGGTTTTTCGTTGTATACCCGCCAATCCCCACCGATTGACTTTAGCCGTTCCGAGGATCTGTTCCCATGGCCGAACTGGATAAGACCTACCACCCCGAAGAGGTGGAAACCCGCCGATACGAGGAATGGGAACACAGCGGCGCCTTCGCGCCCGGCCAGGTGCCCGAGGTGGGCGGCAACGGTCAGCCCTATACCATCGTCATCCCGCCGCCCAACGTGACCGGCAGCCTGCACATGGGGCATGCCCTCAACAACACGCTGCAGGACATCCTGATCCGTTACCACCGCATGAAGGGCGACCAGGCCCTGTGGCAGCCGGGCACGGACCATGCCGGCATCGCCACGCAGATGGTGGTCGAACGCATGCTCGAGGCCGAGGGCGTGAAGCGCACGGACCTGGGCCGCGACAAATTCGTCGAACGGGTGTGGGACTGGAAGGCGGAATCCGGCGGTACCATCACCAAACAGCTGCGCCGCCTGGGCGCGTCCTGCGATTGGTCGCGGGAACGCTTCACCATGGACGAGGGCCTGTCCAAGGCCGTCGTTAAGGTGTTCGTGGAACTGCACAAGCAGGGCCTGATCTATCGCGACAAGCGTCTGGTCAACTGGGACCCGGTCTCACAGACCGCGCTGGCCGACGACGAGGTGGAGATGGAGGAGGTGGACGGGCACTTCTACTATCTCCGCTACCCGCTGGTGAAGGAAATCGAAGGCGACCCCACCGTCCCAGTCACCTGGGGCGAGCTGGCGACGCGTGGCTACCCAGACGCGGACAACCACCCCGACGACGAGCAGGCGTGGGTCACGGTCGCGACGACGCGCCCCGAGACCTACATGGGCGACACCGCCGTGGCCGTCAACCCCAAGGACCCCCGCGCCGGTGCGGTGCGTGGGATGCATGTCATGCTGCCCATCGTCGGGCGGATCATCCCGATCATCGAGGATGACTATGTCGTCCTGCCCGTGAAGTACGGCGGAGAGCCGGGCGACGCCAAGGCGGAGATGTCCACCGGCTTCCTCAAGGTGACCCCGGCGCACGATCCAAACGACTACATGATCGGGCAGCGTCACGATCTTGAGATGATCAACATCATGGCCCCCGACGCGAGTATCAGCGACCAGCACGGGTGGGACCGCGAAGAGCGCGGCGAGGGCGGGCATGTCTTCCTGGGCAAGTCCCGCGAGGAAGCTCGCGAGCTCGTGGTCAAAGAGTTCAACGCCCGCACCGTCGCCGAGGGCAGCGAGGGCTCGCTGCTGGAGAAGATGGTGCCCCATAAACACAGCGTGGGGCATTCGTACCGCAGCCATGTGCCGGTTGAGCCGTACCTGAGCGACCAGTGGTACTGCAAGGTGACGGACGACCGGCTCCGCGGCAACGCCCAGCGTGCGCTGGCACCCGAGCAACGCACCGAGGCGAGTCTGCAGGCCTGGCCTGAGTCGGCACCTACCTGTCCTAGTAGGACGGGCTTCCAGCCCGTCTCTCCCCCATCTCCTTCTTCCTCCATCCCTGATGCCCTCACCATCCATCAACGCCACCTCCCCCACTGGCAACTCGGCGGGAGCACCTACTTTGTCACATTCAGGGTCGAGACCGGAACGCTCTCTGAAAAAGAGCGGGATCAGGTCCTCGATGCCTGCTTCCACTTTGATGGAGATCGAGCCACGATCTGCCTTGTCACCGTCATGCCCGATCATGTGCACATGATCCTGACGCCGCTGGAGCATGAGTCTGGCGGGTACTGGCCATTGCAGGACCTGATGCACTCGATCAAGAGCTTCACCGCCAATGCCATCAATCGCGATCGGGGAGCGACTGGGCCACTCTGGCAGGATGAATACTTTGATCGGTTGCTTCGTGGTCAGGATGAGTTTGTTGAGAAGTGGAACTACATGCTCATGAACCCGGTGAAGGCCGAGCTGTGTGAGCAGCCGGGGGAGTATGCATGGACAAAGAGGGGTGAGCCCGGACAGAGGAGGCGGGGGAGAGACGGGCTGGAAGCCCGTC
>DNMS01000130.1:9798-15884 GCA_003488105.1 Rhodospirillaceae bacterium | reverse complement strand
CCGAGAAGCTCTATGAAGGCATGGCCAAGACCTATCGCGCCGGGGTGATGACGCCTGAGACGCTGGCGGCCTGCCTGATTCTGGCCCACCGTATCGACGCGGTCGCCACAGAAATCGAGACGGCGAAAGGAACGATCCGCGACCTGGACGGCCGGATCCAAGAGGCCGGGCCGCGCCTGCAGCATCAGGCCATGGCCGCCCTGACCGACCCGGAACGGCGCAAGGCCTACGAGGCGCAGATTGCCGATTACAACGCTTGGGTCGAGGAACGGCGCGGCGCGGTCGAAGGCCATAACCGCCAGGTTCGTCTGTATTCGGAAATGTCCGGGCGGTTCAACGGGGAATGCAACGGCCGATCGTACTTCCCGAGCGACCTGGATGCCGTCAAGGGCGGCCTGCCGCCCACGGTCGCGGCGCGTCTGCAATAGCCACGGCGATGCCCCTCAAAGGCTACGGGCTAAGCGTCAGCACGTCGCCATCGACCCGGTAGCCGCCCAGCCGGCCGAGAAAACTCATACCCAAAAGAGAGCGTTTCATCTCGGCCCCGTTGACCGATGCCCGCACATCCGTAACCACGATGGGGCCGATGCGGATGTCTTCCAGCCGCACGGGTGCGCCCGTGACCGTGCCGTTGGCGGTCTGATAGATACGGTTGAAGTTAAGCGACTTAAGATCAAAGCCCAGGCGTTCAGCATCGCGGGGGCTGAGCACCACGTCGCTCGCGCCCGTGTCGACCAAGAAACGGACGGTGACGCCGTTGACCACGGCCTCGGCAACGAAATGGCCGTGGCCGCCGGCACGGATGGCGACATCACCGACGGCGGTTTCCTGGGCCCGGTGGGGCAACAGTTCGCCGGTCAGGCGGTCGCTCAATGCCTGAAACTCGGCGCGGAAGGAATAACCCAGCAGCAGCACGGCCCCGAGCCCGACCCAGATCGCGGCATGGCGCAGGGCCTGACGGGCCTGGAACCGGCCATGGGCGATGGCTGCGCCGCCGATCACGGCGACCAGCAGCAGGGCATGGGTCAGCTGGATCTGCTCGCCCCGCGTCGTCAAGGCTTCGGGAAACTGCAGGGCCAGGAACAGGACCAGCCCGGCCAGGGCCAGGCCGATCACAATCATCAGAATGACGGAACGTCTCATGGCATGAAAACGGGTAGCCCCGCCGTCACTTCTTTGCGGGCGCGGGAACGACGCAGCGGAACACGCTGACGCTGGACTGCACGAACAGAAGCGACGACTGGCGCGGGCCGGTCATCACATGCTGGGCACGGCGCCCCAGGGTCTGGCAGTAATCGTCGGCCTTCGCCTCGGCGACGAAGAATTGGTTCGCCGCATGCTCGATGGTGATGTCCTCGCCGGTCTTCTCGACGACCGTACAGGCGCCGAGCAAGGCGAGCGCGGTGATGGCGATGGTCTTGCGCATGGTCCTCTCCCGTTCCGGCGCGATGGCAGGCGGCAAGACTAGCATATTTTCCGGCAGGATTAAGGCCGTCGCACGGACTGGAAATTGAACCGCCCGGCCTTTGTTGCGACTCATTCTCAATATGGATATAGTGCCTCCGCATTATGCAAGGAAAGCCGCCCCGGAAAGGCCCCATGTCCGACGACCTCGACGACCTGTTTCGCCGCTATCATCAGGAACTGCACCGTTTCGCGCGGCGCCGCCTGGGCGAACCCGACATGGCGGCGGATGTCGTGCAGGACGCTTTCCTACGCTATGCGGTCATGGCCGGCCCAGGCGGCGCGGGCCAAGCGCAGGCCGTGCGCAATCCCAAGTTCTTCCTGTTCCGCATCGTCTCCAACCTGATCATCGATTTGACCCGGCAGCGCGCCCGGCGCGGCACGGAAACCGGGCACGGGGCGATGATCGACGCCCATCCCGACGCGACGCCGTCGCCGGAACGCATGGCCATGGGCCGCCAGGACCTGGCCCGCCTGGCGCAAGCCATCGACGGCCTGCCACCGCGCTGCCGCGAGGTTTTCGTCCTGGCCCGGATCGAAGGCCTGAAGTATCCCGAGATCGGCGCCCGCCTGGGCATTTCGCCGAAAACGGTCTACAGCCATCTGGTCCGTTCCCTCGCCCTGATAAAAATCGCCATGAACGCGGATTCCGAATCGGACCTTTGACAGGCCCGGTCGTCTTATTGGATAGAGGGTTCGGACGAAAACGTCCCCTGCCCGCCAAATCCGCCGTTTGTTTCGGAGACATCCTGCCCGTGGCCGACACGCCCGACTTCCCGAAAGAGGTTTATGACGCCGACCGCGCCGCCGGCCACGACGCCGACCGCGCCCTGGCCGGGCTCGACACCGCGTCGCGGCAGGCGGTCGAATGGCTGGCCCGGCGGCACGACCCCGATACCACCGGGTTCGACGCCCGCGCGTTCCAGGCCTGGCTCGCGGCAAGCCCGCGAAACCGCCGCGCCTTCGCCGAGGTCGAGGCCCTTTGGCGGGCCGGCGACGTGGCGGCCGGAACCGGCTCCGCCACCGACCCGGCACTGTCGCGCCGCGCCTTCGGCCGCCGGGCGCTGGCCGCCGGCATCGCGGCCCTGGCCGTGACCGGCGCCGGCACCCTGGCCCTGGCGCCGGAGCCGGCGGATTTCCGCACCGCCCCCGGCGAGACCGCGCACATCACCCTGCCCGACGGCACGGCGGTGGACCTGTCCACGGATACGGCGCTGCGCCTTGTCTTCAGCGGCAGGGAACGGCGGGTGGAACTTCTATCCGGCGAGGCCTTTTTCGCCGTCGCCAGGGACACGGCCCGCCCGTTCCGCGTGGCCGCCGGGGATACCGAGGCCGAGGCCCTGGGCACCGCCTTTTCCGTGGCCCGTCTGGACGACGGTGCCCGCGTCACCGTGACCGAACACAGCGTCGCGGTGACGGCGGGGGGCGAGCGCCGGGTGGTCACCGCGGGCCAGCATGTCGTGGCCTCCGCCGTCGGCGGGCATCTGCGCCTGAGCCCCATCGAGGGTGCGAACATCGAACGCGACCTTTCCTGGCGCGCGGGCAAGCTGGTGTTCCTCGACCGCCCCCTGGGCGAGGTCGTGGCAAGTCTGGACCGCTGGCGACGCGGCCGCACGGTGATCCTGGACCGCACCTTGGCGACGCGGCCGGTGACGGTCGTGCTGGACACCCGGCGCGCCGGCAACGCCGTGCCCATCCTGGCCCGCGCCGTGCCCCTGCGCTGGACCGACGTGACGCCTTATCTGACGCTGGTGTACGCCGCCGACTGACGCATTTTCTGCGTCCCCCTCACCCCAACCCTCTTCCCCATGGGGGAGAGGGAGATGGCGGCGGCGGGTGTCCCCTCTCCCCTCCGGGGAGAGGGATAGGATGAGGGGACCGAAGGCGGAAAAAAAATCACCGTCCCGACTCAGACATTCGCCCCGCCCCGTCGTCTTTGCAATTGAGACGCAGATGCATTTAAGCATCCGCCCGGCACACCAAGGGGAATTGGGGAAAGTCATGAATCAATCCAACGGCGCGGTCATACCGGCCTCCACCCGCGTGATGACAGACAAACAGCGCCTGCTTTGCACCACGGCGCTTGCCGGCGCCATCCTGCTGGCCGGGCTGTGGGCCGGCACAGTCCATGCGGACGACATCGCGGCCGCACAGATGAAGGCCCCGGCACAACCCCAGCCCCTGCCCCAGACGGAGGCGGCGGATCAGGCGCAGGCGGACCGCACGGTCACCCTGGACCTGCCCACCCAGAACCTGTCCGCCGCGCTCGTCGCCTTCTCCAACGCCACGGGCATCGACATCGTGTTCGACGGCCAGGTCCCGGCGGACAAACAGGCCCCGGCCCTGAAGGGCGAGATGACGGCGGCGACCGCGCTAAACCGCCTGCTGTCCGGCACGGGCATCACTTGGACTTTTTCCGACGCCAAGACCGTGGCGTTATCCACGCCTAAACAGACTGGCGAGCGGATCACTCTGGGGACCGTCTCGGTGGAGGGGGCCGCACCCCGCGATCCGGGCCGGACGGAAGGCACGAACTCCTATACCGGCTCCCAGGTCACCGTAGGTTCGAAAACCTCCGTCTCCGTTCGCGAAGTACCGCAGTCCGTCAGTGTCGTCACCCGCCAAAAGATCGAAGACCGCAATTACACGGGCCTGCAGGACGCCATGAAAGAAACCACGGGAATGACCGTGGGACGCTTCGACAGTGCAGGGTATTTCACCGAGATTTACGGGCGCGGGTTTCCGGCTGATTCCTTCCTGCTCGATGGCGCTCAGGTTGAGCATGACGGAAACTTGGCAATCAGCTTTGATGCTGCGATCTATGACCGTTTCGAAGTTCTGCGTGGTCCGGCGGGGCTGTTCCAGGGCAATGGTGAACCAGGGAGTTCAATCAACCTTGTGCGCAAGCACGCGGAGAGGAACCTGCATGCCAAGGCCTCAGCAACGGCGGGGTCGTGGGAGACTTACAGGGGTGAGGCAGACGTCAACGCGCCTTTGGTCGATTCGGGCCGGGTGCGGACTCGGTTTGTGGCCCTATACGATGACCGGAAGTCATATATCGATATCGTCGGCGCCAATAAGTTCCTCGGCTATGGGACGTTAGAAGTCGACCTGACGGATGAAACGACCTTATCCGTGGGCGCCACCTATCAAAAAATCAACGCCGTGCTCGACCAGGGATTGCCCGCTTACGCGGACGGCACGTTGCCGAACGTAGATCGGTCGACCTTTACCGGCGCGGACTGGAACAGCCAGGATTTAACCTCGCAAGACGTTTTCGTGGAAGTGAAGCACCGCTTTGACAACGGTGGCCATGCGCAACTTGTGGCGCGGACCTATGACCGGACCATGCTCTATCGCGGCGCCCGGGCAAGCGGCGCGATCAACGCGGCAACGGGTGACTTCAACGTCCAGAAGTTGGAGTTCGGCAAGTACGAAAACTCGTTCTCCGTCGATGGGTACACGACCCTCCCTTTCGAATTCATGGGGCAACAGCACAATCTGGTCGTTGGGGGTGACTACAGAGACTTTATCGAACAGCGCACGAGTTTTTCCTCAACCAACGGCTTTACCTCCAACATCTTTGCGCCGACCCACAATTTCAGCAATCCGGTTTACGGCGAAAGCAAGGGGACCAAGAGCGAAGAAGAACAGTTCGGCACCTACGGCCAGTTGCGGATCAAACCGCTGAACCGCTGGACCATGATCTTCGGCGGGCGGGCGACGTGGTGGCAGGCAAAGACCGCATCGCAGGTCCAGAACGTGAGCGGTGAATTTACCCCCTATGTCGCCACCGTGGTCGATCTGACGAATGAAATATCAGCCTACGGCTCCTATGCGTCGATCTTCAAACCACAGTCGAACACAACGTCCGCCGGTGAGTTCCTGGACCCCCGAACCGGCAATCAGTACGAAGTCGGGTTGAAAGGCGAATTCATGGACGGTCGGTTGGTGGCCCATGCGGCCGCCTTCCGTATCAACGACGAAAACCGGGCGATCACCGACCCAAGCGACTCAAACTTCTCGATCGCCACAGGCAAAGTACGCAGCCAGGGTGTGGAGTTTGAAGTCAGTGGTAGCCCATTGTCGAACTGGGAAATGGTTTCCGGCTACGCCTATACGTTTACGGAATATCTCGAAGCGAATGACGGCGACGAAGGCAGCGCTTTCGCCGCCTATACGCCAAAGCACTCGGCTAACATTTGGGCACGCTACACCTTTCCCGACGGAACTTTGAGTGGCCTTAGCCTCGCCGGCGGGGGAAACTGGCGTAGTCGATTTTACAGCGATGACAGCGGCGTACGCTTTACCGAGGACGGCTATGTGACCGTATCCGCGCAGATCGGCTATCGACTGAACGACCACTTCTCGGGGACCTTCACGGTCGATAACCTTCTAGATGAAACCTATTTTGAGAAGGTTTCCGGTAGCAGCCGACAGAATTTTTACGGTGCGCCGCGGTCATTCATGTTCAACTTCAGGGGCACCTTCTAAGCCCCTTTTCCTCCCGCAATGTAGACCGAACGTAACCGGCTGGAGACGCAAGCGCCCCCACCTGGCCTTCTTGCGCCACACGTCTCTTACCGTCCGTTCGCCTTCCGCCAAGCGGCGTAATCGGCCTT
>DNMS01000130.1:8832-9647 GCA_003488105.1 Rhodospirillaceae bacterium | reverse complement strand
TCGGTGACGAAGTCCTCGAAGGCGGTCATTTCGGTCGCTTCCTTGGCGATGGCGTCGGCCATGTGCAGGGGAATGACGCAGACCCCTTCATCGTCGCCGACGATCACGTCGCCGGGAAACACCGCGACGTCGCCGCAGCCAATGGGGCCGTTTAATTCGATCGCCTGATGGCGGGTCAGGTTGGTCGGGGCCGAGGGCCGGTTGTGATAGGCGGGGATATCCAGGTTCCCGATTTCCGGCGCGTCGCGGAAGCCGCCGTCCGAGACCACGCCGGCGCAACCCCGCACCATCAGGCGCGTGACCAGGATCGAGCCCGCCGAGGCGGCGCGCGGGTCCTTGCGGCTGTCGATCACCATGACGTGGCCCTTGGGGCATTCCTCGACGCCGACGCGCTGCGGATGCTTGGGATCCTGGAATACGGAAATGGTGTTCAGATCTTCCCGCGCCGGGATGTAGCGCATGGTATAGGCCTGCCCGACCATGTTGCGGCCCTTAGGAGCGACCGGATGAACGTCCTGGATGAACTGGTTCTTCAGGCCGACCTTGAACAGCGCCGTGCACAGGGTCGCCGTCGACACGTTCATCAGCAGGTCGCGGGTTTTCTTGGTCAGTTTTTTCGCCATCTCGGCCTCCGTTCAGAAAAGTCAGCCCCCCTCACCCTGCCCCTCTCCCCCTCCGGGGGCGAGGGAATTCCCGTCGCAATCGTTTCTCCCTCTCCCCCTTGGGGGAGAGGGTCGGGGTGAGGGGGTACGCTCAAGCAAACTGTTCTAGAAAATATCCGGCTCGCCAACGGGCGCGCCGAACTGGGTTTCCAG
>DNMS01000130.1:8322-8686 GCA_003488105.1 Rhodospirillaceae bacterium | reverse complement strand
CCATAGCTGGTCCCCGACATGCGGGCGTCGGACATGCGCAGCATGTCGCGGATGCCCTGCTTCAACAGCTTCTTGGGCAGCGGCAGCATGCCCCATTCGGGCATGCCCGGCCCGCCTTGCGGCCCGGCGCCGCGCAGGACCAGGACATGGTCNNGCGCGCCGAACTGGGTTTCCAGGTAGTCGAAATCGCAGCCTTCGTCGGCCTGGCGAATATGCTGGGCGAACATCCAGCCGTAGCCGCGTGCGAACTTCGGTGCGGGCGGCGTCCAGGCGGCGCGGCGGCGGGCCAATTCGTCCGCATCCACCAACATGTCGATGGTCCGGTTCGGGATATCGATTTTGACGATGTCCCCGGTCTTCAGCA
>DNMS01000130.1:6749-8120 GCA_003488105.1 Rhodospirillaceae bacterium | reverse complement strand
AGGACATGGTCGGCGGTGACGTCCAGGTTCTCGTCATCCACGGCCTTCTTCATTTCCGGATAGCTGTCGAACACCAGGGCCGGCCCTTCGTGATTGTAGAACCGGGGGTCGCAAGCCGACGGCTTGATGACGCAGCCCTGGGGCGCCAGGTTGCCGCGCAGCAGCGCCAGCGAGCCTTCCTCATAAAGCGGATTGTCGAGCGGGCGGATCACGTCGTCGTTGTAGACCTCGGCCCCCTCCAGGGTTTCCCCCAAGGTCTGGCCGGTGACGGTCACGGCGTCCAACTTCAGATGCCCGGTCAGGCGCGACATCAGGCCGCGCAGACCGCCCGCGTAATAGAAATCCTCCATCAGGTAGGTGTCGCCGGACGGCCTGACGTTGGCGATCACCGGCACCAGGCGCGAGAAGGCGTCGAGGTCATCGAGGGTCATCATCACCCCGGCGCGCCGCGCCATGGCGATCAGGTGGATCACCGCGTTGGTCGAACAGCCCATGGACATGGCGACGATGGCCGCGTTGTCGAAGGCACGGCGGTCGAGAATTTTATCCGGCGTCAGGTCGTCCCACACCATGTCGACGATGCGCCGCCCGGTCTGCGCCGCCATGCGGATATGGCCCGCGTCGGCGGCGGGGATCGACGACGCGCCGGGGATGGTCAGCCCCAGGGTCTCGGCCATGGCGGTCATGGTCGAGGCCGTGCCCATGGTCATGCAGGTGCCGTAGGACCGGGCGATGCCGGCCTCGACCTCGGTCCATTCCTCGGCCGTCAGGTTGCCCGCGCGGCGTTCGTCCCAATACTTCCAGCCGTCGGAGCCACTGCCCAGCGCCTGGCCCTTGTAGTTTCCGCGCAGCATGGGCCCGGCGGGCACGTAGATCATCGGCACCCCGGCCGAGATCGCGCCCATGACCAGGCCCGGCGTGGTCTTGTCGCAGCCGCCCATAAGCACCGCCCCGTCCACGGGGTGGGAGCGGATCAGTTCCTCCGTCTCCATGGCCAGCATGTTGCGGTAGAGCATGGTCGTCGGCTTGACGAAGTTTTCCGACAGGCTGATGGCCGGCAGTTCGATGGGGAAACCGCCCGCCTGCTGCACGCCGCGCTTCACGTCCTCGACCCGCTGCTTGAAGTGGGCGTGGCACGGGTTGATGTCAGACCAGGTGTTGATGATGGCGATGATCGGCCGGCCTTCCCAGTCGGCCCGGTCATAGCCCATCTGCATGGTGCGCGAACGGTGGCCGAAGGACCGCAGGTCATCGGGGGCGTACCAGCGGGCGGACCGCAGGTCTTTATAGGTTTTTTTAGTCGTCATCGTGGTCGCACGTCCTGATCAGGAGAAACCGTCCGCCAAGGCGAACATGAAAACGATCAACGCC
>DNMS01000130.1:0-6500 GCA_003488105.1 Rhodospirillaceae bacterium | reverse complement strand
TCTTCTTCAAGGTCGTCGTGCAGTTCTTCGGGTGTGGTGAGGGGATTGCTCATATGACCTCCACTAAACCTAGTTTAATGCCTGCGGCATCCACAGGGCGATCTGCGGGAAGAACATGACCAACAGCATGCCGATGATCTGCAGGCAGATGAACGGAAGCACGCTGATGAAGATTTCCTGCAGGGTCACGTCCTTTGGCGCCACCGACTTCAGCCAGAAACAGGCCGGGCCGAAGGGCGGGCTGAGGAAGTAGATCTGAATGTTCATGACGAACAGGATGCCGAACCAGACCGCCGCCCAATCCGGGGTCATGCCCAGTGCCGGCCCCAGATCGCGAACCACCGGGGCGAACACCGGCACGGTGATGAAGATGATCGCGATCCATTCCATGAAGGTGCCGAGAACGACCAGGATAGCCATCATCACGAAGACCGTGCCCAAGGGCCCCAGGCCGGCCCCCTTGATCAACTGGCGCATGAAGTCGGCGCCGCCGATCAGGTTGTACAGCCCGACGAAGGCGACGGCCCCCAGGATCAGCCAGATGATGGTGCCGACCACCGCCATGGTATTGGCCAGGCAGTCGCGCAGCAGGGCGTAATTGAACTTGAAGCGCACGGCGGCGACGGCAATGGCGCCGAACACGCCTACGGCGGCGGCTTCGGTGACGCTGGTGATACCGCCGTAGATCGACCCCATAACGCAGAATATCAGGGCGACGCACATGACGACCGCCGCAATCTGATGGCGCCCCAGTTTCGTTTCCTCGCCCGTCTTCAAGGCGATTTCCGCCGCCGTCGGGGCGAGGCTCGGGTTCAAGTTGCAGCGCACGAGAACGAACGTCACATAAAACAACGCCAGCATCAGGCCGGGAACGAAGCCCGCACTGAACAGGTCGCCGATGCCGACGTTGGCGCTCAGCCCGTAGACGATCATGACGATCGACGGTGGAATCAGCGTCGCCAGGGCACCAGCGGCGCAGATCAGGCCGATGGTCAGCTTGCGGTCGTAACCCAGGCGCAGCATCTGCGGCAGGGCGACCAAGCCCAGCATGACGATCTCGCCGCCCATGACGCCCGACATGGCCGCCAGGATCACGGCGACCACGGTGGTCTGCACCGCCACGCCGCCGCGCAGGCCGCCGGCGAAAATCGACATGGCGTCGAACAGATCCTGGGCGATCCCGGCGCGTTCCAGGATGGATGCCATCAGCACGAAGAACGGCACCGCGATCAGGGGATATTTTTCCAGCAAGTCCATGGCGTTGGTCGACACCAGGTACATGCCCTGCAGGCCGTAGAACGCCAGGGCGCAGACCACGGAGATGATCAGCGTGACGATGCCGAGCGGCATGCCAGTCATCATCAGGACCAGCAGCGCCGCGACGATCAGCAGCGAAATGGTGGCGATGCCGACGCTGTCACGGTCGACGCGGAACTGGTCGATGACGCTGCCCGACGCCCCGTGCAGGTATTCTTCCAGATTGACCCACATGCCGCCGCCGCCCTCGCCGTAATGGGCGAAGATCTGCACCAGCAGGCGCAGGCAGACCAGCGCCAGAACGGCATAGACCGTGACCTGCAAGGCGTGGGTGCGGAAATGGCGGCCCAGGTTGACCAGCAGCTGCACGAGATACAGGAACAGACCGGCGAACAGGATGGTCTTGAGCATCATGGGCAGCGGCGAATTCCAGGCCGAGCCGCCGCGTTCCACCAGATCGATGCTTTCCAGCGCCCGCACCAGGGTATCGGACACCAGCATGTAGAGGGCAATGACGCCGACCACCATGGCGAACAGATCGAGCCACCAGCGAACCCGTTCCGACGCCATCAGGTAAAATACGGTGATGCCGATGTGGCGTTTCTGCAGAGTCACGAAACCGGCCGACAGCATCCAGGCGCTGGCGCACAGCACCATCACCACCTCGAACACCCATTGCGTGGGAGAATGGAAGACGTAGCGGGCCACGACCTCCCACATCGTGCAGAACGCCGCAATCAGGTAGAGGTTACCGACGGCAAGGCCGAGAAATCGGCTGAAATGGTCGACAGCACGGTCGAAAGTGCCGCCCGAAGGCGCACCCACCAAGGTTTCCGTGAATCCAGACATGGCCCCCTCCTGGATCGGCAAAGTATATCAGAAAATGAATAGAAGAACCGCCGCGCCCTATTCGGGCGCGGCGGCTATTCGCTATTCGTTAGTCCAGGAGACCGACGGAGCGCATGTACTTCAGATGCGCGTCCAGGGCTTCCCGGGCGAGGGGGGATTTCCCGGCGAAATCTTCCCAGGCGCCGACCGCGATCTTGCGAAACTTGGCGCGTTCCTCCGTCGTCCAATCCACGACGGTGACATCACCACCCTTGCGCTGCATATCGGCGATCTTCTGATCTTCAAGATCGGCTTCGCGGCGCATGGCGTCGTAAGCGGCCTGATACCAGACCTCCAGCGCGGTCTGACCCTGCGGGCCCAGCTTGTCCCAGACCTTCTTGTTCACGATGAACTGCAGAACGGCCATGGAATGGATGCCCGGGTAGATCGGATACTTGGCGACCTTGTAAAGGCCCTGGGCATTGTTGTTCACGTGGGCGGAGGCATCGGCGGCGTCGATGACCTTTTTCTCAAGGGCCGTATAGACCTCGGAAAACGGCAACGACACGGGGGCCGCACCGGCGCGCTTGAACACTTCGGCGGCCAAGCCTTCCGGTGAACGGACCTTCACGCCCTTGAAGTCGGCGACGGACTTGATCGGGATGGTCGACACGAAGGCTTCCTTGGCGTAGGGGCCGCAGCCGACGACGTGGACCTGGCCCTTGGTGTACTTATCGTACATCTTCTGCAGGATTTCCTTGCCACCGCCGTATTGGCAGAAAGTGCGGACCTGGTCGACCGTGTCGTAGCCGGCGATCAGATCGCCGATCACGGCGAAGGCCGGATCGCGGCCCGAGAAATAGGATACCGCGTTCAAGTCGCCGTCGAGAATGCCGTTGGCGACGGCGTCGATGGTTTCACGGTGCGGTACGACGGCCTTGGTCGGCAGGACTTCGATCTTGACCGTGCCGGCGGTCATGGCGTCCAGCTTCGGCGCCCAGGTGTCCGTCATAAAGCGGTGAGCCCAGTCGCCGGCCTTTGAGCTGGCCTGAACCTTGAGCGTTTTCGCGGCGGCACCGCCGGTCGTCCCGGCAATAACCAAGCCGCCGACAGCAAGTGCCATCAGTGTCTTTTTAAACATGATCCTTGGATCTCCCTAAACGTAGTTCTTATGGCGGTGATATTGACTTCACCCACACTGAAATACTAATATATCAGTTGCAGAGTCAAGCGCAAAGCTGGCTCGCAGGTGCAGCAAAAACCCTGCTTTTGCGCCGTTTTTTCGGGGATTCCGAGCACGTGACGCCTGATTCAACCGGCCTGTTCAAAGAGCGTCCCGCCCTGCCAAAAGGCGGCCGCCTGACCGCTGTCCAGCAGATATATCAAACCGTGCGCGACCAGATCGTTTCCCTCGACCTGCCGCCCGGCACGGTGCTTCAGACGCGCCAGATCGCCGATCAGTTCGGCGTCAGCCCGACCCCTGTGCGCGAAGCCCTGATCCTGCTTGAGGAAGAAGGCTTGATCGACGTGTTTCCCCAGTCGCGCACCTGCGTCTCCTTCATCGACGTGCAGAGTGCGCGCGAAGCCCATTTCCTGCGCCGCAGCGTCGAGGTCGAGATCGCCCGCACCCTTGCCATCGAAATCAGCGACCATGACGTCGGTGTTCTGCGCACCGCCATCGATCGCCAGAGAACGGCGCTTGAGGTCGGCGACCTGTCGGCCTTCCTGCCCGCCGACAACCGATTCCATGAAATGATGTATGAAATGGCCGGTGTCGGCGGCCTGTGGGACATCATCCACGCACGACGGGCCCATTTGGACCGGCTGCGCCGCCTGCACCTGCCGACGGAAGGCAAGGCGGCGAAGATCATCCGTGACCACAATGCGATCCTGGACGCCATCGCCGCACGCATTCCCAACGACGCCGAAGCCGCCGTGCGCGCCCATTTAAAAGACACGGTTTCCGCGACCGAGGAAATGCGCGCCGTTTTCCCCGAATATTTCCGTTAAACGAATTTCCGAAACACGAACACCACGCAGACAAGGAAACATTCCATGACCACCAATTCCGTGATCGCCGACAATCAGGTCGCGGCCTACAAGGACAAGGGCTACATCGTCGTCGAGGACATCTATTCCCCCGCCGACGTCCAGGAAATGCGCGACGCCCTCGACGGCCTGATCGCCAGCGCCCGGGGCCTGACGGACCACACCAACGTCATCGATCTGGAGCCCAATCACACGCCCGATGCGCCGCGCGTGCGCCGCATCAAGGAACCGTTCAAGAACCACGACGTGTTCAACCGGATGGCCCGCCACCCGCGCCTGATCGCGGCGCTGACGGCGCTGCTGGGTCCGGCGTTCCGCATGCATGGATCGAAGATCAACCTGAAGTCCGCCGAATACGGCTCGCCCGTGGAATGGCATCAGGATTGGGCCTTTTATCCCCATACCAACGACGACGTGCTGGCCGTCGGCGTGATGCTCGACGACATGACGGAAGAAAACGGCCCCCTGCTCTGCGTGCCGGGATCACACACCGGGCCGACCTATGATCACCATCAGGACGGCCGCTTTATCGGCGCCATGGACCCGGACGTGCCCGGCGCCAACCTGGACGCGGCCGAGACCATCATCGGCCCGGCCGGGGCCTGCAGTTTCCATCACGCGCGCACCATTCACGGCTCGGGTCAGAACACCTCGGGCCGCAGCCGCACCCTGTTGCTTTACCAAATCGCCGCCGCCGACGCCTGGGACATCCGGGGCTTCGGCAAGGAAGCGTCCTGGGATGAATATGCCGCAACCTTCATCGCGGGCGAACCGACGCTGGAGCCCCGCGTGGTGCCCGCACCGATCCGCCTGCCCTACCCCCCGCCGTTGAAGGGCGGGTCCATCTACGAAAGCCAGTCCCTGGCCAAGAAGAAATTCTTCGGCGCCAAGACCGCCGCCGAATAGCCCGATCCACTCACCACGCCCATCCAGACCAAGACCGGAGCCCCCATGGCCAAGAAAAAAGTACTCATGACCGAGCGGATTCACCCCGCCGGACACGCAATCCTGGACGCCCGCGACGACATCGAGGTCGTCATCGCCGACGACGTCAGCGCCGACGGCCTGGCCAAGGCCCTGTCCGGCGTGCACGGCATCGCCGTGCGCACGGCGCAACTGCCGGAAACCGTCCTGGCCCATGCCAACGACCTGCAGGTCGTGTCGCGCCACGGCGTCGGCTGCGACAATATCGCGGTCGACCATCTGACGTCGCGGGGCATTCCGGTCTGCATCGCGTCGGGCGCCAATGCGCGCTGCGTCGCCGAGCACACCATGACCATGATGATGACCCTGGCCCGCGACCTGACCGGCCAGACCGCCGCCGTGCGCGAGGGACGCTGGGCCGACCGCGGCACCTTCAAGGCGAAGGACCTGTACCGCTCGACCATCCTGATCGTCGGCTACGGGCGCATCGGCCGCCTGCTCGCCCCGTTGTGCAAGGCCTTCGGCATGGATGTCGTGGTCGCCGACATCAAGCTTGACCGCGACCTTGCCGCCCAGCAGGGCGTGCGCGCGGTTGAGGATTTCCGCCTAGAACTGCCGAAAGCGGATTTCGTATCACTTCACGTGCCGCTGGACGACACCACCCACCATCTGATCGGACCCGATGAACTTGCCGCCATGAAACCCGGCGTCATTGTCATCAACAACGCCCGCGGCGGCGTGGTCGATGAACAGGCGCTCGCCGATGCCCTCGACAGTGGTCATGTCATGGGTGCCGGGGTCGACGTGTTCTCGCAGGAACCGCCGCAGGACGGCCACCCCCTGGTCAACCATCCCCGAACCGTGCTGGCGCCGCATAACGGCGCGGCGTCATTCCTGGCCCTGGAGGCGGCCGCCGCGATGACGGCACAGAACATCCTGGATCACTTCGACGGCTGCCTGAAGGACGAGATGATCTTCAACCTGGACGCCCTGAACCGAGCGTCCTGACGGCCGGCGACGGGAGAAACCACCCATGACCGCATCCACGATCTATATCGGCTCCGGCGCCGGCTTCGCGGGCGACCGCATCGACGCGGGTCTGCCCGTGGTCGAAACCCTGGCCCGGCGTGACGGCCCGAAGTATCTGATCTTCGAGGTCATGGGGGAACGGACGCTCGCCATCGCCCAGCGCATCAAGATGCGCAACCCGGAACTTGGCTATTCGCCCTATCTGGAACCTTATCTGCGCGGCGTGCTGAAACCGGCCAAGGACGCGGGCGTGCGCATCGTCGCCAACCTGGGCAACGCCAATCCCCTGGGCGGTGCCCGCAAGACGCTGGAGATCGCGGCGGAACTGGGCATCGAAGGCCTGCGCGTCGCCGTGGTGCTGGGCGACGACCTGCTGGGCTTCATGACGGCGGAGGATGTCGCGGACCTGCCGA
>DNMS01000146.1:7292-8391 GCA_003488105.1 Rhodospirillaceae bacterium | reverse complement strand
TGTCCCGGGTGACCGCATCGCCATCGACCGGCGCGACGGTGCCGTCGCCCGCGCCAGGGTCGACGCGCGGGATATCGCCGCATGGCGGGGCGGCAACCTGATCGTGCAGGACCGCGCCTTCGCCGATGTGGTCGACGTGATCCGCCGTTATTATCCAGGGGCGGTCGTCGTGGCCATGGCCGGGCTTGAAGACCGCCGTGTCACCGGCGTGTTCGATCTGTCGGACCCGGCGCGCGCCCTTGGCGCCCTGGCGGGGCCGTTCGGGGGCGTCGTGCGCCGGGCGGGGCCTTTCGTCATCACGGTCACCGCGTTCTGAGCGGTCTGGCGAAAGCCGTAAAGGGGGCGGAAAAGAATTTTCGCCCGCTGTTGAAATTTCCCGAGAAATCGCAACTCTGGGTTCGTCACTCTAATAGAATGAGAATAGGAATTATTCTCATAAATAATATGTATTGCCGAATTAAGAGGGACGAAAATGAGGGGTTTTTGGGAAGTGAGCGGGAAGCCGCATGCCGGCGAAGGCCATAACCATGGGCGCATGATGCGAACGGGCCGGGCCTTGGGGGCCGGGACCGCCGCCGGCCTACTGGCCGTGGTGCTCCTGCCGGGGGCTGTTCTTGCTGCCGACGCCGCATCCACCATCCTTGCTGTAACGCCGTCCCAGGCGACTGAAGTGGCGGTCGGCGAGATCGCGGCCTTTGACATTCCGGCCCAACCGCTGGCCGCCGCCTTGACGGCCTTCGGACGCCAGGCGGGATTGCAGGTCTCCGGCGATCATGCGGACCTCAGCGGCGTCACCAGTCGCGCCGTGACCGGCGACCTGACGCCCGAAGCGGCCCTGACCCGAATGCTGCAGGGCACGGGCGTGACCTTCCGCTTCACGGATGCCAAGACGGTGGTGCTGAGCAAGCCCGCCGCCGGGAGCGAACGGGTAACGCTCGGCACCATCGCGGTCGAAGGCCAAGGCGAAAGTGCCTGGGGCCCCGTGACCGGCTATGTCGCCACTCGCAGTGCCACGGGCACCAAGACCGACACGCCGATCGTCGAGGTGCCGCGGTCTGTTTCCGTCGTCACCGCCGATCAGGTCGAGGCCCAGAAGGTG
>DNMS01000146.1:0-7187 GCA_003488105.1 Rhodospirillaceae bacterium | reverse complement strand
AGGTCGAGGCCCAGAAGGTGAATAATATCCGCGAAGCCCTGCGCTACACGCCGGGTCTGGTTCCGGAAACCCTGGGCGTCGACAATCGATCCACGGAAATCATCTACCGTGGTTTCGGGTCGGACAAGGCGCTCTACCGTGATGGGTTGAACATCCAAAGCCAAGGCTTCACGGCCCTGGAACCGGACACCTACGGCTTGGAACGCATCGAGGTGTTGCGCGGGCCGGCTTCCACCCTGTTCGGCCAGAACGCCCCCGGCGGCCTGGTCAACGTGGTGACCAAACGGCCGCCGGAAACGTTTTTTTCCGAAGCACAGCTTCTGGGCGGTAGTTTCGATCAGGTCGAAGGGCGTTTCGACGTCGGGGGGCCGGTTCTTGGCAGCGGCAAGGTGTCGGTCCGGTTGACCGGCCTTCACCGCGAGGGCGACACGCAGATCGATTACGTCGACGACAACCGGACCTATGTCGCGCCGGCGGTGAGCGTGCGGCTTACCGATCAGACCAGCCTTACCTTGCTCGGCCACTTTCAGAACGACGACTCGGGTAGCCTGCTGCAGTTCCTGCCGGCTTCGGGCACGGTGCTTGGCAATGACAACGGTGAACTTCCGGCCAGCCGCTTCCTGGGCGAACCGGATTTCGACAGCTATGAAAACGTTGCTGGGACGGCGGGGGTTCTGCTCGAACACCGGTTCGACGACACGACTACGTTCCGCGGCAACATGCGCTACGGCTATGCCGATACGCGGTTCGATACGGTCTATACCAGTGGTATGGCGACGGCGACCACGGTCAACCGCCGAATCCGAAAGGACCGCGCTTATCTGCAATCCCTTCTCCTCGACACTCAGGTCGAAAAGTCGTTCGATCTGGCAGGGGCGCGTAATACCGTCATCGCCGGGTTCGACCATAAGAACCTCAATTACGACAGCGTGATTCTTATCAACGTGGCGCCGACCATCGACATCTTCAATCCGATCTATGGTCAGGCGCTCAACATCCCGACCGAGGATTCGAACGCCTTTATCAACAGTTCGGACCAGCATTTGACCCAGTCCGGGTTCTATTTCCAGGACCAGACCAAACTGTTCGATCGGGTCGTCGTGACCTTGGGTGGCCGTTATGACATCGCGCGCTCCGAAACGATCGACCGGGACGCCAACAGTACGGAGATTCAGAAAGATACGGCATTCACCGGACAGGCGGGGCTGACCTATCTGTTCGATAGTGGGGTCGCGCCCTACGCCAGCTATGCGGAATCGTTCGAACCGCAGATCGGCACCGACAAGTCCGGCAACGCCTTCGTGCCGACGACTGGAACCCAGTATGAAGTGGGGCTGAAATACCAGCCGCCCAACCGGAACATGCTGTTCAGTCTGGCCGCGTTCGAACTGACCCGCCAGAACGTCACGACCACGGACCCCAGTGACAACAACTTCAGCGTTCAGACTGGCGAAGTCCGTTCCCGCGGTCTTGAGTTCGAAGCCCGGGCAGGGGTTACGGACGAGTTGAGCCTGATCGGCGCCTATACTTACCAGCGTGTCGAAATCACCGAAAGCAACGGCACCGACGTGGGCAGCACGCCGCGCCAGACGCCGAAACATCTGGCGTCACTCTGGGGCGACTATACGTTCCGCAACGGCCCACTGGAGGGCCTGGGGCTGAGCCTTGGCGTGCGTTACACGGGGGCGACGTTCGGGGATTCCAACAGTTCGTTCCGGGTGCCGGAGTTTGCGGTGCTGGACGCGGCGATGCGTTATCAGTTGAAGGACACAGCCTTCACCTTCGAGGTCAACGCTAAGAACCTGCTGGATAAGGAGTATATTTCGTCCTGCGCCTCCACGTCGCAGTGCTTTTACGGCTTTCGCCGGACGGTTCTCGCGAGCCTGAAGGCGCAGTGGTAGGCCACGGTGCGCCGTGTTCTGGTTGTCCTGCACCGCTGGGCGGGACTGTCTATCGCGGGGTTTCTGATTGTCGCCGGGTTAACCGGCAGCCTGATCGCGTTTCAAACCGAACTTGATTCCCGCCTGAACCCTGACCTGTTCCGGATCGACAGCAGGGGGGCGCCGTTGCCGGTCGGGGATTTGGTGGCGCGGGTCGAGGCATGGGATGCACGGGTCAGGGTGCGCTCGGCGCCGGTCAGGGTCGGTGACGGTTTCGCGGCGAGCCTGTTCATCAGGCCGCGGGTTGATGCCGAAACCGGAAAGCCGTTCGATGTGGAATACGATCAGGTGTTCGCCGACCCGGTGACGGGGAGTGTCCTTGGTGTTCGAAAGTGGGGGGCGGTGCATCTTGACCGGCGGCACCTGATGCCGCTGATCTACCGGCTTCACAATTCACTGCTTATTCCAGGGCCATGGGGGCGGTGGATCATGGGGGGCGTGGCGCTGATCTGGTTGTTCGACTGTTTCTTCGGGTTTGCCCTGACGCTTCCCCGGGGGACGTTGCCCCTTGCGCGCTGGTGGCCGGCGTGGCGGGTGCGGCCGTCGGGAACCGCCTACCGCCTCAATGTCGATCTGCATCGCGCGGGCGGGCTCTGGCTGTGGGGTTTGCTGTTCATGCTGGCGCTGTCGGGCATACAATTGAACCTGGACCGCGAGGTGTTCCGCCCGGTGGTGGAACTGTTTTCGCCCGTCGCCCGCACGCCCTTCGAAACCAGGGGCATTCAACCTGCCGACGAAACGGGGGCTCTACCGTTTTCCGCCGCCGTCCGGCGGGGGGCGGAGATAGCGGCCGGGCAGGGCCTGGTGCCGCCCAGCCGCCTTTCCCACTACATCCGCTACGGGCTTTACCTGATCGAATTCGGCGGTCCCCAGCACCAAGCCGCCGCCGGGCTGGGCCCCGCCTATGCGGTGATCGATAACCGCATAGGCAGCCTTCTGGGGTTGCGAATTCCTGGTCGGGGAACGGCCGGTGAGGTGTTCACGCAGATCCAGTTTCCGCTTCATTCCGGGCATATCATCGGCCTGCCCGGCCGCATCGTGATTTCGGTCATGGGGGTTGTCGTCGTCATCCTGTCGATGACCGGTGCCGTCATCTGGTGGAAGAAGCGGGGCGCGCGCCAAGTCCGGGCGGCGCGGACTACGGTCGTTGCCGAATAAGGCGCGGCTAGGCCGGCTTGCGCAACAGCAGGCGCACGATCCGCGCCTCGCCCCGGTGGCGCAGACCCTCGTTGACGCGGATGCGGCCTTTCAGCGCCTCCATGACCTCAAGCCCAGGCAGGGCGTCCAGCAGGTCACCCAGTTCATACAGCAAGTCCGGGTCTTCCGGGCCCAGGCTGCGCCCGCCGGCGCCTGCCGGGGCGAAGCCCTCGGCGACGAACCAGCCGCCGGGGGCGAGCGCCGCCGCCGCCGTTCTGGCCGCATGCAGGCGCACGGCGGCTTCGCATTGCAGATACATCAGGAACACGGCGTCCCAGCTGCGGCCCGGGGGCGGGGACCACGCGGCCAGATCGTCCACGATGCGCTCCACCGTCACGCCGCGCGTTTTATCGTGGGTCCGGGCCAGATCCGTCGCCACGCTTGAGGCATCGACCGCCGTCACGGCCAGGCCTTGTTCGGCCAGCCAGCCGCCGTTGCGGCCGTCGCCGTCGGCCAGGCAGAGTGCCGAGCGCGGGGAAAAGTCGGAGCGTGCCATGACCTCACGCAGATACTCGCACGGCTGATCGCCGAACAGGCGGGTGTCGGCTTCCGTCCCCGCCTTGGCGTAACGCGTGTTCCAATCCTTCACGGTCGATGGCCCTCCCTGAGATCAGGGATATTCCTACGCGCCCGGCGCGGGTTTTTCCAGCCCGCCCGGCGGTTCAGCCGAGGGAACGCCGGTCGAAGGTGATGCTCTTGATCAGGGCGTGGACGGGCATGCCGGCGGTGAGTTTCAGGTCGGCAACCGCATGACGGGTGACGCGGGCGCGCAGGCGGCCGCCGCCGATGTCGATCAGGGTTTCGGCGAAGGCGGTGTCCGGTTCTTCCCGAACTTCCATGACCGTGCCCTTCAGGATGTTGCGGATGCTGATGCCCGTGGGCGGCTGGGTCGCCAGCGACACGTCGCGGGCGCGCACCCGAAGGCGAATGGTTTCGCCGACGGCGGCATCGACGGCGGGGATGGTCAGGGTCTGGCCGTGATGGTCCAGGAAGGTCAGATTGAAGGCGTCGTCATGGGCCTTGACCGTGGCGGTCAGCATGACTCCGGCCTCGAACCGCCCGGTCATGGGTTGCAGGTCCAGGCGTTCCAGCACCTCGCCGACCGAACCCTCGGCGACCTTGCCGCCGCGCGACAGCACGACCAGACGGTCGGCCAGGCGGGTGACCTCGGAAATGTCGTGACTGACATACAGGATGGGGATGTTCATTTCCCGCTGCAGGACTTCGAAATAGGCGAGGATTTCATCCTTGGTCGAACGGTCAAGGGCCGACAGGGGCTCGTCCATCAGCAGCAGGCGGGGTTCCGACAGAAGGGCCCGGCCGACGGCGACGCGCTGGCGCTCGCCGCCGGACAACTTGGCGGGCGCCCGGTCCAGCAAATGCGTGATGCCGAGGAGGTCAACGACCTGATCGAAATCGACGGCGGGGACAGTTCCGTTGCCGCCCGGCGCCCGCCGGGCGCCGAATTCGAGATTCCGCCGCACGGTCAGATGAGCGAACAGGGACGGTTCCTGAAACACGTAGCCGACGCGCCGCTTATGCGGCGGGCGGAACAGGTTTTCCCCGTCGTCCTGCCATGTCCGGTCGCCGAGGGCGAGGCGCCCCGGCAGGCGGTGCAGCCCGGCGATGCAGCGCAGGATCGTGGTCTTGCCGCAGCCCGACGCGCCGAACAGGGCCGTCACGCCCTTGAGCGGCGCCTTGAACGCGACGTCCAGGTTGAAACTGCCGACCGGCCCCTTGAAGGCGGCGTCGAGAACCGGGGTGTCCGCGTTCATCGCGCGGCGCGCCCGATGCGCTTTTCCAGCAGCATCATCGACAGAATGACGACGAAGGCGAACACCAGCAGGCCGCCGGCCAGGATATGGGCCTCGGCCCAGCGCAGGGTTTCCACATAATCGTAGACGGCGACGGACAAAACCTTGGTCTCGCCCGGGATGTTGCCGCCGATCATCAGCACGACGCCGAATTCGCCCACCGTATGGGCGAAGCCCAGGACCGCGCCGGTCAGGAACCCGGGCCGCGCCAGCGGCACGGCGACGGACCAGAAGGCGTCCCAGGGCGAGGCATGCAGGGTCGCCGCGACCTCCAACGGCCGGTCGCCGAAGGCTTCGAAGGCGTTGCGGATCGGCTGCACCACGAAGGGCATGGAATAGAATACGGAGCCGATGACCAAACCCTGGAAGGTAAAGGCGAGGGAGCGTTCGCCCCACAGCCCGGCGATCCAGCCGCCAGGCCCGTCCGGCCCCATGGCGACCAGCAGGTAGAACCCCAGCACCGTCGGCGGCAGCACCAGCGGCAGGGCGACCACGGCGGCGACCGCTTCCTTCCACTTGGCCTTGGAGCGCGCCAGCCACCAAGCGATGGGGGTGCCGATAATCAGAAGAACCACGGTGGTCACCGTGGCCAATTCAAGCGTCAGCCGGATCGGCGACCACAACCCGGCGAGATCAAGCCCCTGGTCAGGCATCAGGGCGAATCTTGGCCGGTTCGCCGACACCGTAGCCGAACCGGACCTTCACCCGGTTGGCCGCGTCCCCGCCCAGGAACGACAGGAACGCCCGGGCCACTGGATTGTCCTTGCCGCTGTTCAGCAGCACCGCGTCCTGGGCGATGGCGGGGTAAAGGTTTTCCGGCACGGGCCAGCGCGATCCCTTGTCATGCCCCGCGACTTGCGACAAGGCGATGAAGCCCAGTTCGGCATTGCCCGATTCCACGAATTGATGGGTCTGGGCGATGCTGTTGCCCCGGACGACCTTGGATTGCAGGGCGTCATAGACGCCGAGCGCCTTCAGGGCCGTCACGGCGGCGGCGCCGTAGGGGGCGGTCACGGGGTTGGCGATGGCGATCCTGGAAAAAGTTCCACGCTTCAGCGTGCTCGGCCCCTGCACCAAGGCGGCGTCGCGGCTGTAGAGCACGATCTTGCCCGTGGCGTAGGTGAACCGGGTTTCGGCCACCGCGAGGCCGTCGGTACCGGCCTTCAGAGGGCGCGCCCGGTCGGCGGCGAGAAACACCTCGAACGGGGCACCCTTGGCGATCTGGGTATAGAGTTGCCCGGTCGATCCGAAGCTGAACACCACCTTGTGGCCGGTCTTCTTCTCGAACAGGGTGCCGATGTTCTGGGCCGCCTGGGTGAAGTTGGCGGCCACGGCGACCTTGACCTCGCCCGCGCGGGCGGGGCCGGGCAGCATCAGCGCGGCGACGGCGGCCAGCAGAAACAGGCGGCGTTTCAGGGTGGCGGTGGCGGACAAACGACAGCGCTCCGATAGGACAAACTGAACATATCGAAAGCTATCTTTTGCCGACAGCGATGGCAAGTCCGCGATGGGGCGCTATTCGCCCCCGTTGGGCAGCAGCTTGCGCATGGCGATCAGGTCGCCGGCGATGGCCTTTTCGGTCTTGGCTTCCATCTTGCGGTACTGGTCGAGAATCTTGTGCCCCAGTTCCGTCAACTCGGCCCCGCCGCGCGTGCTGCCGCCGCGCGAGGTGGTGACCAAGGGCGTGCCGAACTGCGCGTTCAGGGCTTCGATCAGGCCCCAGGCTTTCTTGTAGCTCATGCCCAAGTCGCGCCCGGCGGCGGCGATGGAGCCGGTTTCGCCCACACCCTGCAACAGGTCGGCCTTGCCCGGCCCGATGGCGACGTCGGGGGCGAGAACGACGCGAAGCCGCGCCCCGGTCTGCTGATTGCCTGCTTTCATGGCGGCATTCTACTCCGCTTGATGCCGTCCGGTCAGGCGAAAATGCCCCCTCATGGCTGTGCCTTTGGGGTCACCTGGGCTAGGATGCGGCCCGCAGAATTAACAATGACGGAACCAAGCCCCATGACCACTCCCGCAGACGACCAAGGTGCCGTGCGCCTGACCCGTAACGGCGCCGTTGCCCATCTGATCTTCGATCGCCCGCAGGCCCGCAACGCCATGACCTGGACCATGTACGAAGGCCTGGCCGACGCCTGCGACGAGATCATGGACGATCCCTCCGTGCGGGTCGCCGTGTTCCGGGGGGCGGGCGGCAAGGCCTTCGTCGCCGGCACGGATATCGCCCAGTTCGGTG
>DNMS01000341.1:2356-4019 GCA_003488105.1 Rhodospirillaceae bacterium | reverse complement strand
GGTTAAGTGCCCGGAACCCCTTGAGTCCATTGGATTTCGCATGAGCACAATCCGGTACCGTGGCGGGCGTTCATTTAACCGCCGTCCACAACAGGGCCATCCCGGAACAGAACAGCATCACGTCCATCACGTTTTCGAAGACCTTGAGGCTGATGCGGGCCATCACCTGCTTGCCGAAATAGGCGCCGACCATCATCGATCCGCCGACGATCAGGCCCTGCAGGATCATCGGACCCGGCAGCGCCCCCGCCTGCTGGAACGTCGCGACCTTGGCGATCATCAGGGCGAGGGACGCCGCCGCCTCCGTCGAAATCAGCGCCCCCTTGGTCAGGCCGATCGCCAGGAACGCCGGAATGCTGAGCGGCCCCGTGGACAGCACGATGCCGCTGAGATAGCCGATCAGCCCGCCGATAACCGCCATCTGCCAATAGCGGATGCGGATATCGCGGGCCTGCATCCAGCGCCGCCCCGGGATCATCAACAGGAAGAACCCGCCCAGCACCGTCTCGACCACGCTGGGCGGCAGCACCAGCAGCGTGCGCGCGCCCAAGGCCGCCCCCGGCACGCCGAGCACGGCATAGGCCCAGAAGGCCCGCCAATCGACCTCGCGCCACCAGGCCACGGCCTTGCCGATGTTGCCCAGAACGGCGGCGACGGCCATGATCGGCACCGCCTGCTGCGGGCCGAACTGATAGACCAGGATCGGCATCAACACGATGGACCCGCCGGTGCCGACGACGCCGCTGAGCGTTCCCGCGGCGACGCCCGCCAGCAGCAAGAAGATATAGCCGGTCAATCGATGGTCCCCCGCCGCCCCCTGAAGTCGGGCCGGATGGTAGCCGACGAACGGCTGTCACAAAAATGTAAAGAACGGGCGACGCGCGATTTCCGCAAAGACCGTCACGGAAAGCCCCCAAAAAAGGAAAGGGTCATCCCCCTTGCGGAGGATGACCCTGGAACCGTACTTCAACCCAGTTGAAGCTTGGATCTAGACTGGATCCTTTCGGATCAAGCTTCCTGCAGGTTCACGGCCTTGGGGCCGCGGGCTTCGTTCTGGACTTCGAAGCTCACCTTCTGGCCTTCGGCCAGACCGGACATGCCGGACTGTTCGACAGCGGTGATGTGGACAAAAACGTCCTTCGAGCCATCTTCCGGCGTGATGAAGCCGTAGCCCTTCTGCTGGTTGAAGAATTTAACCGTTCCAGTGGTCATGTACTTACAGTCCTGTACTAGTTGCCGGGCGGATGGCGCCACGACATGGTGAGATACCGGAACAGCAACCGCGCTTTCCGGGTGATCGACGCTTCCTGGGGTTGGTGGGGTTTTTGGATCCGAAGGGTCCGGTCACCGCCTGCCAAAACCGGCTGGGGCATAATCACGTCAAGATTCGTACTTTCGAACGCTCTTAAACACAAGCGAATTTTAACCGTTAACCGCAGCGGACAGCCATTTAACAGCCAATTCGGCGGCGCTTCGGGCGGCGCTTTCGTCGGCAAAAATCCGTGCCCCGAAACCGGCGGCGCCGGACCAACCGCGGGGGTCTTCCGGGTCGCGGCGGTATTCCTCGAAGCCATGGGTGCCGTCGGCGCGGCGGAACAGGTCGACGCAGCGCGTGCCGTCGCCGTTTTCCAAAGACGCGAGAACCAGGGGCCGGGCGGATCGG
>DNMS01000341.1:902-2222 GCA_003488105.1 Rhodospirillaceae bacterium | reverse complement strand
GGAGTGGTCATGGCCGCATTATGCGCGACTGCCCTTTTTTCGCCAAAGGATACAGCGACAAGGTATAAGGCCGCGAGATATGGCGGCCCGGACCGGCGTCGGTTAGACTGATTTCCGGTTACCGCCCGTCCCCATTGATCCCGAGGTTCGAGACCGCCCGTGACCCCATCCCGCCGCCTTCGCCGTTCCCTCGCCGCCGGAGTGATCTGCGCCGCCGCCCTGGCCGTCTCAACCGGTGCCGCGAACGCCAAGCCGGACGCCAAAGAGGCCTTAAGCGCCAATACCTTCATCGGCAACTATCTCGCCGGCCGCCAGGCCCAGCGCGAGGGCGACCTGGGCGCCGCCGCCGAATTCTACGGCGCCGCCCTGATCCAGCGCCCGGCCACCCCCGGCCTGCTGCGCCAGACCTTCATCGTCAACCTGGTCGAAGGCCGCGTGGCGACCGCCGTCGCCCTGGCCCGCGACTACCTGAAGGAAGACCCGGACCAGACCATCGCCCAGTTGACCGTCGCCATCGACCATATGAAGCACAAACGCTTTAAGGATGCGGAAGCGTTGCTGAGCAAACTGCCGGACGAAGGGCTTTCCGTATTCACCAAGCCGCTTCTCGTTGCCTGGTCCCTGTATGGACAGGGCAAGGCTGAGGAGGCGCTGAGCGCCCTGAAGCCGCTTGAGGACAAGAAGGGGATCGAAAACCTGGTGGAAATCCACGAGGCACTGATCCTGCAACTGACCGGCAAGACCGAGGAGGCCGGCAAACTGTTGACCGGCGTCATCGAACGGCAGTCGCCGCCGTCGTCCCGGGTCACCCATCTTCTGGGCGCGCTTCTGGAACGCGCCGGCGACACCGAGCGCGCCAAGGCGATCTATAATCTCTACCTCAGCGAACATCCCGTATCGCGGCTTATGGATACGGCCATGAAGCGCATGGCGGCCGGCAAGAAACCGCCGCTCGCCATCAAGAACGCCCGCGATGGCGCTGCCGAGGCGCTGTACGACATCGGCTCGTCCCTGCGCCGCCAGAACGCGCATGAAACCGCCATCGCGCTGATCCAGCTGTCGCTGTACCTGAAATCCGATTTCCCCGTGGCACGCTTCATCCTGGCCGACGTCCTGCAATCGGACGAGCGCCTGGAACAGGCCGTCAAGGAATACGACAGCGTCGACGCGGCCTCGGCCTACGGTTGGAGCGCCCAGCTTCAGGCCGCCGCCCTGATGGGCGACCTGAAGCGCACGGATGTGGCGGTCAAGCGCCTGGAAAAGCTGGCCAAGCTGCGCCCCGACCTGCCCGACCCGCACCTGCATTTGGGCGACGTCTAC
>DNMS01000341.1:548-789 GCA_003488105.1 Rhodospirillaceae bacterium | reverse complement strand
TGCATTTGGGCGACGTCTACCGGCGCATGGAAAAGTATCCGCAGGCGGCCAAGGCCTATTCGGCGGCGATCGAGCGCGTGAAGGACCCACAGGCTCATCATTGGAGCCTGTATTACGCGCGTGGCATCGCGTTCGAGCGCGCCAAGCGGTGGAAGGATTCGGAAAAGGACCTGCTGAAGGCGCTCGACCTGCGACCGGACCAGCCCTATGTGCTGAACTATCTGGGCTATACCTGGATCGA
>DNMS01000341.1:0-265 GCA_003488105.1 Rhodospirillaceae bacterium | reverse complement strand
ATCTGGGCTATACCTGGATCGACCAGGGCGAACAGTTGGATCGCGCCACGGACATGATCAAGAAGGCGGTGTCTCTGGCCCCCAACGACGGCTTCATCGCCGACAGCCTGGGCTGGGCCTATTACCGCCAGAACCAATACGACAAGGCCGTGGCTGAACTGGAGCGCGCCGTCGAACTGCGGCCTCAGGATCCGGTGATCAACGACCACCTCGGCGACGCCTACTGGAAAGTGGGGCGCAAGCTGGAAGCGCAATTCCAATGGAA
>DNMS01000357.1:5763-6331 GCA_003488105.1 Rhodospirillaceae bacterium | reverse complement strand
GGTAATCAGCTTGGAGGCGGCCGGATCACCCGGCGGCGGGGCCGCGGCGGCGTTCGGATCGCCCGCCCCCGGCACGGCGGCCTGCTCGGCGGCGGCTGGCGCCTCACCGGGCTGCGCCGGCGCCGGGTCCGCGGCCGGCGGCTGGCCGGCGGCTGGCGGCGTTTCCGTCTGGGCTTCCGCCGCGCCAGCGACCTGGATGGCATCCTTCTTCAGGCCGTCCACGCTGTTCCAGATGTCACCGATTTTCACGGTCAACAGCATCGATGCCACGAAGATCGTCACTGGTAAAAAGCGGAATTTGTTAAAGGGGTTCATTCAAACGTCCGTCGGGTCCATGTCCGCCCCACGCAAACCGGGGCCTTTCAGGATGGCAATTCGGCGCCCGGCCTTAGTTGGCCGAGCGGATGGCTTTCAATAAGGCGCGTTCCGCTTCCGAGCGGGGTGTGGTTTTCTTGCCCCCGACCGACGGCGCGGGGTCTCCGGCATCGGCATTCCGCGCACCGCGCGCCGCCGCGACCTTGGGTGCGGGGCGCTGTTGGCGAACGGGCTCGACGGCCTCAAGAGGATC
>DNMS01000357.1:347-5476 GCA_003488105.1 Rhodospirillaceae bacterium | reverse complement strand
TCGGCGGCGATGGTCCCGCGATCGACCAGGAACACCAAGTCGTCACGCAGGCTTTCCGCCTTGGCCAATTGATCTTGCAGCGCGTCAGAGGCGATGCGCAGGTCGCCGATGCTGGAAGTCGCGCGAGTCGTCGCGTCGTTGAAGGTGGCGGCCAGTTTTTCCATCTGCTCGCGGTTGCCGCGGAAACGGGTCAGCCGCCGGTTCAGGATCACCGAATACCAGATCATGACCACCAGCAGGAGGGCCAGAATGATTTCAAGCGTCAAGGAAAAGGAAAAGGTCACGGTCTTGTCTCTCCATCCCCTGGGTAACGGTCCGTTCCAAACGGGGGAACCGGGGTTGTTCGCTGCGGCCAGTCTATGCCCAAGGTTCTGAACGAAATGCTAACCGCGGGCGTTAAAATTCGCGGTCAGGACGTCTTGGGCGCGCGGTCGATACGGTCTTCGATGCGCACCGCGATGCGCCCGCCCTTGCGGCCCATGCGGCCGATATAAAGAGGCACGTTGCCGCAGGACAGCATAACCGGGCTGTCCGGCGTCGCGTTGAGCATCATCTGCGAGCCTTCCTGAAGGTCGAACACCTTCTGCAGGCTGACGACCTGCTGGTCGATGACCGCTTCCAGGTCGACCTCAGTCATCCACAATTCTTCCGCCAGGTGGGTTTCCCAGATCGAATCCCGGCCGAATTTTTCGCCCATGAACATCTGCAGCAGCAGTTCGCGGACCGGCTCCAGGGTCGCGTAGGGCAGCAGCAGTTCCAGGCGTCCGCCGCGGTCTTCCATGTCAATACGCAGGCGCGTCACGATGGCCGCGTTGGACGGCCGGGAAATCGTCGCGAAGCGCGGATTGGTTTCCAGGCGGTCGAAACGGAAGGTCACGGGGCTCAGGGGTTCGAACGCCGCCGACAGGTCGGTCAGCATGACGTGGATCATGCGCTCGACCAGGGAGCGTTCGATGGTGGTGTAGGGACGGCCTTCGATACGCATCGCGGCGGTGCCGCGGCGGCCGCCCAAAAGCACGTCGACGATGGAATAGATCAGCGAGGAATCGACCGTGATCAGACCAAAGTTGTCCCATTCCTCGGCCTTGAACACACTGAGCATGGCCGGCAGGGGGATCGAGTTCAGGTAATCGCCGAACCGAATGGAGGCGATGTTGTCGAGCGAAACTTCGACGTTGTCCGAGGTGAAGTTACGAAGACTGGTCGACATCAGACGCACGAGACGGTCGAACACGACCTCAAGCATCGGCAGACGTTCGTAGGACACCAGGGCCGACGACAGGATCGCCTGGATGCCCGATTTCTCGGCGCCTTCCTCGTGACTGTCGTCAAAGCCCAGAAGGCTGTCGATTTCGTCCTGGTTGAGAACCCGGGTGGCTTCGGGCGCGGCCATGCCGACGTCGGTCGACGCACCGTCGCCGTCACCGCCCATCATGGCTTCCCATTCGGCGGCCAGCTCGTCCTGCTCGTCGCCGCCACCGCCGCCTTCGCCGCCGTCGCCGCCCATTGCGGCTTCCCATTCGGCCGCCATTGCGTCTTGATCGTCAGCCGGGCTCGTCATCCGTCACATCCCCTGCGTACCATAAGTCTACTGAACCAGCATTTCCTTGAACAGGACGTCCTTGACCTGAGCCGGCGCCGTCGCCGCCCGGACCCGGCGCAGAAGTTCCTCGCGCAGGCGGTACATGCCGGCGGAACCCTGCAGGTCCTCGATCCTGAGTTCCCGCAGATAGACCTGGAAATTGTCCATCACGCGATCCTTCACAGCATCGATGATCAGTTTGTCCTGTTCGCTCGCCACTTCGAGCGACACCTTCATTTTCAAAAACTGGGATTTGCGGCCGGCCGTGTTCAGGTTGACCAGCACCTCCGGTAGATCGTGAAACAGGCCGATGCCCTCCGGCGCCTCACCCGAGGCGACCGCGGAGGAACTGTCCTTGCCCGTGATCATTGAAATCAGGGGCTCAAGCAAGCCCGTGAAGAACGCCGCCGCGGCCCCCCCCACGACAAGCAGCAGCACCGCAACGATGATGATGAGCTTCTTCTTGCTCTTGGAGGCACCGTCGGAAGCGCCCTCTTCGCCGTCGGCGTCTTCGTCAGCGCCGCCGACCTCTTCATTTTCTAGATCGTCGTCGTCAGCCATATCCGGGGCAACCGTTTCCTAGCGTCCTGATCCCAAGTCTTGGCACTTTAAAATCAGGTCGTTAACAAGTCGTTGAAGCGGGAATAAGGCATTGCGCCCGACGCGCCCAGCCCGAGCACCCGCCCGGCCCCCCGCCAGCCCCTCGCATGCGGTCCCCGATCCTGATGGTATCAAAGTCCCACCACCGCCAGCAACGGCCGGCTCTAGGCAAGAAATACCCGGCAAAGGCTACCAATGGCATCCGGATTTTCCCAGTCTTCAGACCGGGAAAATAACCTTATCCATTTGAAATATATTGGTTTTTTAACTTGGCACGGTGGCTGCAACAGGTTTGGCGGAAATACGTGAACTGCCTTCCGGATGAAGGTCCCGCCAAAGGGGCCACACCGGAAGAGAATAAATAGAACGGGAAAAATCAGATGGAAACCACAGCGGTCATTGCCGCTTCGCGTCAAGGCGCGCTCAAACGGCAGCTCGAGGTTGTCGCCAACAATTTGGCGAACATGAGCACCAACGGCTACAAATCCAGCCAGATGATGTTCGTTGAACATGTCGTCAAAAGCAAAGGCGGCGAACGGCTCATCAGCCCCAAACTCACTTATACACGCGATCTGGCGACCCGGCTCGACACCACGGATGGCGCCATTGAAACCACGGGCAATCAGCTCGATATGGCGATCCGCAACGAAGGCTTCTTCGTGGTCCGCGACCCGCAAGGCAACGAACTGTACACGCGCAACGGCCAGTTTCGCCTGGATACGGGCGGTCAGATCGTCAACCAACAGGGCTATCCGCTGCTGTCGTCCGGCGGACAGCCGATGACCCTCGGCCCCAACGATGCCGAAATCAATATCGGCCGCGACGGCACTATCTCGACGGAGAACGGCCAGCTTGGCAAGGTCAGGATCGTGCGCTTCGAAAACCCGCAGGATCTGGCGCAGACATCGGGAGCCTTGTTCTCCTCGACCACGCCGGCCATCGATGTCGACAGTCCGGACGTGATCCAGGGCGCCCTGGAAGGTTCCAACGTGGAGCCGATCCTGGAGATGGCCAAGATGATCGAACTGCACCGCAGTTATGAAAGCGCCAAGTCCTTCATCGAACGCGAGGACGAACGCCAGAAGGAAATGATCAGAAGCCTGGCGCGCGACGCTTAAACCGGCGCCGCCAGGGAACCGATTGATCGGGCCGAAGGCCCGGAAAACCACCACCGGCCGAACGCCGGAACAGAAAACATGCGGCTGAAGCGCCGTGTTGACGACACGACAGAACGCACAACGCAACACGCCGGAACCACAACCGGCAAGCGAAAGGACGGGAAAAATGAGATCGCTTGATATCGGCTCGACGGGCATGATTGCCCAACAGCGAAACGTCGAGGTCATCTCCAACAACCTCGCCAACATGAACACCACGGCCTTCAAACGCCGGCGCACGGAGTTCCAGGACCTGATTTACCAGGATCTGCGCCGCGTCGGGTCGACCTCGGCCGACAACGGCGCCATCGTGCCCACGGGCGTGCAGCTCGGTCTCGGCGTGAAACTGGCCGCCGTCTACCGTATCCACGAACAGGGCAACCTGTCGTCCACCGACAACACCTTCGACATGGCCATTCAGGGCAAGGGCTTCTTCCAGGTCCAACTGCCCACGGGCGAAACCGCCTATACCCGTGACGGCACGTTCCAGCTTAACGAGAACGGCCAGATCGTGACCCATGACGGTTATCTCCTGAACCCGCCGATCACGGTGCAGGACGACGCCATCGACGTGACCATCAACGCGTCGGGCGAAGTTCTGGTGAAGATCGAAGGCCAGGTGCAATTCTCCAACGCCGGCCAGATTCAGACCGTGAATTTCCAGAACGAACCCGGTTTGGAAGCCATCGGTAACAACCTCTACAAGGAAACCCCTGCTTCCGGCAGCGCGACCACCGGCAACCCCGGGACGGAAGGCTACGGCACCATTCTTCAGGGCTTCCTGGAAACCTCGAACGTAAACGCGGTGGAAGAGATCTCCAACCTGATCTCCGCTCAGCGCGCCTATGAAATGAACTCCAAGGTCATTCAGACCTCGGACGAAATGCTGGGAACGCTGACGTCGCTCCGCTAATCGGCACGACACGTAAACAGTAAAGCCAGAACGGCTTCGTAAGTCCGCAAGACTTTGAAAAGACCGAAAGGTCTGAGAAAGGTAAAGTGACATGACCGCCCGCAATCTGTTCATCGCCGCCGCTTTGGCCGCAGCCCTGGTGCCCGTCGCCGCGCTGCCCGCGGCCGGTGCTGCCAAGAAAACGTCGCCCGCCGACGCGGTGGAGCAGAGCGAAAAGGTGACCGCGCCGTTGCTCCGCGACTCCGTCATCGTCGATGACAAGGTGATCTACCTGGGCGACTTGTTCATCAACGTCGGCGAGAAAGCCGATGCCGCGGTGGCCTATGCTCCGGCGCCCGGCGATCGGGCCATCTTCGATGCCCGCTGGTTGTACCGGGTGGCACGGGCCTACCGCCTGAACTGGCGGCCGCTGTCGGCACGCCAACAGGTCGTCGTCGAACGCGTCAGCCAGGTCATCGAACGGGCCGAAATCGTCGACACCATCATGGCGGCGCTGTTTGAAAAGGGGGCGGACCCGGCCTCTGAACTGGACCTGTCGACGCAGCTGACCCGGGTTCATATCGCCGGCAACGCCACCCCCACCATCGGCGTCGACGACATCACTTACGACCCGCGCAGCCAGCGCTTCGCGGCGGTCGTCTCGATCCCCAAGGGCGACCCGGCCGGCGAACGGCTGCGCCTGACCGGCCGCCTGTATCCAGTCGTCAAGATCCCGGTCGTATCGAAGGTGATGGCGCGCAACGACATCCTTACGGAACGTGACGTGAAGTGGATCCGCATCCGCGCCGACCGCATCATGCCGGACACGGTGACCAAGCTGGAAGACCTGGTCGGCATGTCTGTCAAGCGCGGCCTGCGGCCCGACGACGTGATCCGC
>DNMS01000357.1:0-141 GCA_003488105.1 Rhodospirillaceae bacterium | reverse complement strand
TTCGGACCACGGCTTTGGTCACATTGCTGGCCGGCACGGTTTCCGGGTGCAACACCCTCACCCGCCTGTCACAGGTCGGCGATGCACCGACGATCACGCCGATCCAGAACCCGACGGGACGGCCCGACTACAAGCCGGTCT
>DNMS01000221.1:9231-12621 GCA_003488105.1 Rhodospirillaceae bacterium | reverse complement strand
TCGAGGCCGGCTGGGTCCGCCACTGCCATGCCCGTGCCGCCATTCCCAACAATCCGGTCAACGAAACGGGCCGCCACCCCGACGGCAGTGTCGGGCGCGGCATCCAGTATCCCTTCGTGCAGCCGGGGCCGGGCGAATACCATGCCGATTGGGACGGGGCGCTGCTGGAGCCCTGGAAGGAATGCCTGCGCAAGCTGATGCGCCATCATGCGGCCGACACCGCGGGCAAGCTGGGCCAGATTTCGACCGAATTCATTCCCGGCACGGATTATGGCGAGGGCTGCAAATATTCCCTGTTCAACCAGGCCGTCGCCTGTGTCGAATGGATGCGCGAAACCTGGAAAGACATCCGCCGCGAGGCGGCGGCCTAGGCAAGCAAGACGGGATCAGCGCGGGCGGTGCTGCGTGTCGGCGCCGGCGGTGATGAACAGCGCCGTCGCTTCGCTCTCGGCGTCCGCCGTATGCCAAACCCCCGGAGGATTGATCGCATACTGGCCCGCCGACAGGATGACCGTCTCGACGCCGCCGTCCGGTTGTTCCTGATGCAGGGTGAGGGTGCCCGCGATGCAGAGGACGACCTCTGCGCCCATCGGGTGCATCTCCCACATATCCCAGGGACGATCAAAGGAAAACAGGCTGACGAGACGCCCCTCGGCCCCGTCGCCGGCATGGCGGGCCGCATAGTCGGCGTACCAATCCAGGGCGCCGGTGAATTCCGGTTCAATGACCGCCGTCGCCTCCAGGCCAAGATGAATGGGGTGGGATTTCAGGTCGGTTCCGGTCATGTCGGACTCCGGTAATGGGAAAAGGTTACTCCGGCCAGGCTTTGACCTCGGTCTTCTGCTCGCCCAGGCCTTCGATGCCGACGCGCATGACGTCACCGGGTTTCAAGAAGCGCGGCGGCTTCATGCCAAGGCCCACGCCCGGCGGTGTGCCGGTGGCGATGATGTCGCCCGGCATCAGGGTCATGTACTGGCTGACCACGGAAACCAGATTGAAGACGTTGAACACCATGGTCTTGGTATTGCCGTCCTGCATCATCTGGCCCGAGACCTCACACCAGATGCGTAGGTTCTGCGGGTCCGGCACTTCGTCGGGGGTGACCAGCCAGGGGCCGAAGGGGGCGAAGGTGTCGAAGCTTTTTCCCTTCACCCATTGGCCCGTGGTTTCCAACTGGAATGCGCGTTCCGATACGTCGTTCAGGACCGCGTAGCCGGCGATGTGGCTGAGTGCGTCCGCTTCCTCGACGTATTGGGCGCGCTTGCCGATAACGACGGCGAGTTCCGCTTCCCAATCGCCTTTTTCAGAGCCCTTGGGCAGCACCACGGGATCGGTCGGGCCGCTGAGCGAGGTGATCGCCTTGGTGAAGATGATCGGCTCTTCCGGCAGGGCCATGCCGGCCTCCGCCGCATGGTCGGCATAGTTCAGGCCGATGGCGACGATCTTGCCGACGCCGGCGACGGGGGCAGCCAGCCGCGGCGATCCGCCGACGGCGGGAAACTCTTCCGGGTCCATGGCGCTTAGGCGGGCCAGACGGTCACTGACCAGCGTTTCCGGCGTGATGTCGGGCAGACGATCGGACAGGTCGCGGATGCGGCCGGCGGCATCCAGCAGGCCGGGGCGTTCCTCGCCCTTGGGGCCATAGCGCAGCAATTTCATGGATGGGACTCCCGGATGGATTTTAGACGTCTTTGACCGGTTTTCGCACCGGTGGCCGCATTAGGCTTCGCAGGGCGAGGAAGGTCAAGACCGTTACCTGGAATTTTATGAAAGTTTTATAGAATATTGAAAACACTTAATATTTTTGTCGAAATTTGAGGCGGGGCTTAAGCTGCGGCAGAAAAGGAATTTCCGCCATGGTGCTCCGCCGACCCGGTTTTTTGTCCTTCGGGCGCCCGGCGCTGGTTGAAAACCAGCGGGGCTCGTCCCTGGTCGAATTCGCCTTCGCAGCCCCCTTGGTTGTGCTGATGCTCATCGCCATCATTGAGTTCGGCATGATCATGTTTGTCTCCACGTTGATGGAAAGTGCGCTGCGCGATGCCGCACGGTTCGGCATCACCGGTCAGGAGCCGGAGGGGGGCACGCGCCTGGAGCAAATCATCGCCATCGTCGAGGACCGCACCATCGGTTTGGTCGACATGGCCGACGCCAAGGTCGAGGTCCGGGTTTACCCCACCTTCGGCGATGTCGGCCGCGGCGAGGCCTTCGTCGATGGCAACGGTAACGGCGCTTACGATCCGGGCGAGACCTTCACCGACGAGAACGGCAACGGTGCCCACGATGCGGACGTCGGCGAGGCCGGGGCCGGCGAGGCCGGATCGATCGTCGCCTATCGCATGGAATACGCTTGGCCGCTACGCACGCCACTGGCTGGCCCCCTGATCGGGGAAGACGGCAAGTTCGTCCTGAAATCGGCCATCGCCGTGCGCAACGAACCTTATGACCAGGCCATCGGCGCACCGGCGCCGGGCGGGTGAGGGGCGTCATGGGCGTTATCCGCAAGTTCCTGAACCGGTTCCGGCGCGACGGGCGGGGGACCATCTCCGTCGAACTGGCGATCGCCGTGCCGGTGTTGACGGGCCTTTTGATGTCGGGGGTCGAGGTCACGCGCTATGTCCTGATCAACCAAAAGCTGGAGCGCACGGCGGCGACCATGGGCGATTTGATCTCGCGCATGCCCGAACTGACCGAGGGTGACATCACGTCGTTCTTCGCCGCCTCGGACCAGGTCATGACCCCATACGACGTTCAGGCCGGCGGCCGGGTCATCATATCGTCGATCGCCCGGGACGGTGGCGGCCCGGAAATCATCTGGCAGCGGACGTACGGTCTGGCGCCGGCGGCCAGCCGGTTCGGCGCCATGGGCGACCCGGCGGTATTGCCCGCCGGGTTCGAGGTCCGCGACAGTGAAAACGTCATCACAGCCGAGGTGTTTTACGATTTCGAGCCGATCATGATGACCGTCGTGCTGGAGGCCGGGCAGCTTTATTCCAGCGCCGTATTCCGGCCGCGCTTCGGAAGCCTGATCACCGTTAAACCCTGACCCCGGCCGTCCGCCAACCAATTCGTGATTTGAGCGGATTGGGGTCGGTGGGGAATAGTGGACCCATGAAACGTCTGTTCATTTCGTGCCTGGGACTGTTCCTGGCAACCGGTGCCGTATCGCTGGCCGTTGCGGGGGGCGACGCGTTGCCGGCGGATCTGGTCGCGCGGTCGTGGGAGCAGATGACCTTCGACGGCAAACGCGCCAACCGCTACAGCGCCTGCGGCGGCGACTGCATCGCGGTTGATACGGATTCCAGCGTGTCCCTGATCGGGCGGCCCGTGGCGGTGGACTTGGCGCAAATGCCGGTGCTGACCTGGGAATGGAAGGTGGACCGGCCCGTGGCC
>DNMS01000221.1:7086-9153 GCA_003488105.1 Rhodospirillaceae bacterium | reverse complement strand
ACCTGACCGTGAAGGGGCGGGATGATCGGGCCCTGGCGCTTTATGTGACCTTCCCTTACGACCCTGACACGGCGACGTTTTCTGAATCTCTGCTGCGTCCCCTGGTCGAACTGGCGCGCGGCGTGGACGCACCGGCGCGGACCCTGTCCTATGTCTGGAGCGGCGACACGACCACGCCCGGTACGGTCGTCGCCAGCCCGTATTTCGGCGACGTCAACGTGATGATCGTGGCGCGCACTGGCAGTGCTCCCCTGGGCATATGGCTGCGGGAAACGGTCGATGTGGCGGCGGATCATGAACGGGTGTTCGGCCGCCGTCCGCTACGTGCGTCGCATGTGCTGATCGGTGCCGACAGCGACGATACGGGCAGCCGCAATCGGGGGTTCGTGCGGGGCGTTTCCTTCCGCGCACGCTAGCCGATGGATAGAGTTTCGGGGTGTTTCATCCATTTGTCACTTGTATAAATTCATTATTTCGGGAATAACCGAAATATGAATGAAGCAACCCATGTCGCCCTGTTCGCGGCCCTGGCTCAGGAACATCGCCTCGCGGTGTTTCGTCTGCTGATGCGTGAGGGGCCGAACGGCCTGCCGGCCGGTGACATCGCCCGCCGCCTCGACGTCGCGCCGTCGACCCTGTCGGCCCATCTGGCGCAGCTTTGTCAGGCCGGTCTGCTGCAGGCGACCCGCCGTCGTCAGAGCATTTTCTACGCCATCGACGTCGAGGGCACGCGGCGCCTGATCGCCTATCTAACCGATGACTGCTGCGAAGGACGGCCGGAAATTTGTGGCTATGGTGCTTCCCTTGATTGCGCACCCGCGAAGGAGACGAGTGATGCCTGACCCAACGACGCCGATCTTCAACGTGCTGTTTCTGTGCACGAAAAATTCAGCCCGCAGCATCCTTGCCGAAGCGGTCTTGGGCCGTCTGGGCGCGGGTCGTTTCAAGGCCTTCAGCGCCGGCAGCCAGCCGCAGGGCCAAGTCCATTCCTATGCTCTGGATCTGCTGCACAATCAGAATTTTCCGACGGCGGATATGCGCTCGAAAAGCTGGGACGAATTCGCCCAGCCCAGTGCGCCGCAAATGGACTTCGTGTTCACGGTTTGCGACAACGCGGCCAATGAGGTCTGCCCCATCTGGCCGGGACAGCCCATGTCGGCCCATTGGGGCGTGCCCGACCCGGCGGCGGTCGAAGGCACCGAGGCCGTGAAGCGCGCGGCCTTCGCCGAAACCATGCGCTTCATGAACAACCGGATTGGCATCTTCGTCAATCTGCCGCTCCGCAGCCTCGACCGTATGACCCTCAAGAAACGTCTGGACGAAATCGGCGCGCGCCGGGAAGAGTCGGTCTAGGCTGTCTGCATTCTCATCTCCCTTACTTGAAGGAATAACCTGACCAATGACCTTGTTCGAACGTTATCTCTCGCTCTGGGTTGCGCTCTGCATCGCCCTGGGCGTGTTGCTTGGCAACATGGCGCCGGGGCTTTTTCAGATGGTTGCGTCTTGGGAATACGCTTCGGTCAATCTAGCGGTCGCCGTGCTGATCTGGGCCATGGTCTATCCCATGATGGTGGCGGTGGATTTCGCAAGTCTGCGGCGCATCCATCAGCGGCCCAAGGGTCTGGTCATCACCGTGGTCGTGAATTGGTTGGTCAAGCCGTTCACCATGGCCGCACTTGGCGTGCTGTTCTTCAAGTGGCTGTTTGTGGACCTGATCGATCCCGCCAATGCGGACCAGTACATCGCGGGGCTGATTTTGCTGGGTGCTGCCCCTTGCACGGCCATGGTGTTCGTATGGTCGTACCTGACCAAGGGCGATGCCAATTACACCCTGGTTCAGGTCTCCCTGAATGACGTTATCATGGTGTTCGCCTTCGCCCCCATCGTGGCCCTTCTTTTGGGTGTTACGGACATCGAAGTGCCGTGGCAGACCCTGCTGCTGTCGGTCGCCTTGTATGTGGTGATCCCGCTGGCGGCGGGCATGGCCACGCGCCATGCGCTTGGGCGCGGCAAATCGGCGGACCAGGAAGCCGCCGCGGTCGATCGCTTTACCGGCACGGTCAAGCC
>DNMS01000221.1:1275-6978 GCA_003488105.1 Rhodospirillaceae bacterium | reverse complement strand
AGGAAGCCGACGCGGTCGCACGCTTCACCGGGGCGGTCAAACCGTTCTCGATCCTGGGTCTGCTGGCCACGGTCGTGCTGCTGTTCGGTTTCCAAGGCCATGTGATCGTCGAACAACCCCTGTTGATCGCCCTGATCGCGGTGCCGCTGATCATCCAGTCCTACGGCATCTTCGTCGTCGCCTACGGCGCCGCCTGGGCCTGGCGGGTGCCGCACAACGTGGCGGCGCCTTGCGCCCTGATCGGTACCTCCAACTTCTTTGAACTCGCCGTGGCGGTCGCCATCGGCCTGTTCGGGCTCAATTCGGGTGCCGCCCTGGTGACGGTCGTGGGGGTGTTGGTCGAGGTGCCGGTGATGCTCTCCCTCGTTGCCTTCGCCAACGGCACGCGCCGCCATTTCCCCGCGGCGGAGTAGGGGACGCGATTATTCTGCCGGGGCGCGGCCCGGTTCGGCGCCGCCGGATGCCCCCCGGATCGCCTTGGTCGGGAACAGGCGATCCAGGTAGATGTAGACCACCGGCGTCAGGTACAGCGTGATGACTTGCGACATCAGCAGGCCGCCGACCACGGTCAGGCCCAATGGGGCCCGTGCCTCGCCGCCTTGGCCGAAGCCGATGGCGATGGGCAGGCTGCCCATGAGGGCGGCCATGGTCGTCATCATGATCGGGCGGAAGCGGATCAGGCAGGCTTGATAGATCGCCTCGTCGGGGCTGAGGTTGTCTTCGCGCTGCGCTGACAGGGCGAAGTCGATCATCATGATCGCGTTCTTCTTGACGATGCCGACCAGCATGATGATGCCGACGAAACCATAGAGTGTCAGCGGCATGTCGAAGGCCATGAGGGCGAGCAGCGCCCCCACGCCCGCCGCCGGCAGGCCCGACAGGATGGTCAGCGGGTGGATGAAGCTTTCATAGAGAATGCCCAGCACGATGTAGACGACGATAATGGCGAGCGCCAACAACATGCCCATGCCGGCGAGGGATTCCTGGAACACCTTGGCGGTGCCCTGGAAGCTGGTGGTCAGGGTCGCCGGCACCTGCATCTCGCGTTCCAGCGCATGGACCCGGTCGATGGCCGTGCCCAGAGAAACCTCGGGCGCCAGGTTGAACGAGATCGTCACGGCGGGGATCTGGCCCTGGTGGCTGATGGTCAGGGGCGACACGCCGCGGGTCAGGGTGGCGACGGCGGCGAGCGGCACCAGCCGGTCGCCGGGGGCCCGGATGTAAAGCTTCTTGAGGGCTTCCGGGTCTTTCTGGAATTCGGGCGCGACTTCCAGGATCACCGCGTACTGGTTGGCGGCCGTATAGATGGTCGAGACCTTGCGTCCGCCGAAGGCGTTGGCGAGCACGGCTTCGATCTCGTCGGCCTTGATGCCCAGGGTGCCGGCGCGGTCGCGGTCGATGTCGACGACCAGCGAGGGACTTCTGATCTTCAGGTCCGTGGTCACGTCCTGGAAACCGGGCAGTTTGCCCAGTTCGGCGGCCATGACATCGGCCCATTTGTAGAGGGATTCCAGGTCCAGGTCCTGCAGGGTGTACTGGTATTGCGCGTTGGACAGCCGGCCGCCGACCCGGATCGCCGGCGGATTGCGCACGAAGGATTTGATGCCGGCGACCTTGTTCAGCTTGCGCCGCAGCTTCTGCACCACGTCGTTGATGTTGGCGTCAGGCCGGGCGTGGCGCGGCTTCAGGCGTAGGAACAAAAGGCCCGCGTTGTTGGTGATGCGGCTGCCGGCGGCCCCCACGCGCGACATGGTCGCGGCGACGTTGGGGTCGCTGTTGACGATATCGGCAACCTCTTTCTGGTAGCGCTTCATGGCGTCGAACGACACGTCCTGGCCGCCTTCGGTGTAGATGATCAGGCGGCCCGTGTCCTCGGCCGGCAGGAAGTCTTTCTGGATCACGGCATAGAGGCCCCAGGTTCCGACCAGGGTGCCCAGGAACACGGCCAGCACGAACGGCTTGCGCTTGAGACACCAGAGCAGCGACACGTCATAGCCGTGCAGCATGGCGTCGAATCCGCGCTCGATCGCCGCCATGAAACCGCGCTGGGGCTTGTCCGCGCCATGGGCCGCGTCGGAAATCCAGCGGCTACACATCATCGGCGTCAACATCAACGACACGATGCCGGACACAATGATGGTCACGCTGATGGTCATGGCGAATTCATGCAACAGACGCCCGACCATGCCGCCCATGAACATCACGGGGATGAACACGGCGACCAGGGACAGGGTCATGGACAGGATGGTGAAGCCGATTTCCCGCGACCCCTTCAACGCCGCCTGCATGGAGGACAGGCCCTTTTCCTTATGGCGGATGATGTTTTCCAGCATCACGATGGCGTCGTCGACGACGAAACCGACGGACAGCGTCAGGGCCAGCAGGCTCAGGTTGTTGAGCGAGAAGCCCATCACGTACATGACCGAGAACGTGCCGATCACCGAGATCGGCAGGGCGACGCTGGCGATCACCGTGGCGGCCAGGTTACGCAGGAACAGGAAGATCACCAGCACGACCAGGGCCGAGGCCAGCATCAGCGTGAATTCCACATCCAGGATCGATTCCTCGATCGACTGGGCGCGGTCGTACATGACCTCAAGGTTCACGGACTCGGGCAGCTGCTGGCGGAACACGGGCAGAATGTCGTTGATCTGTTTGACGATCTGCACGGTGTTGGAGCCGGGCTGCCGGTAGACCGCCAACATGATGCCCTGGCGGTCACCGAAATAGGTCGCGACGCGGGTCGCCTCGACCCCGTCGATGGCCTTGCCGATTTCCGACAAACGCACGGGCGCTCCGTTGCGGTAGGCGACGATCAGCTTGTTATAGGCCGCGGCGTTGCTCATCTGGCCGGTGGTTTTCACGGCAATGGCGCGGTCGGGGCCGTTCAGGGTGCCCGTCGGCTGATAGCTGTTGCCGCCGCGGATGGCCTGTTCGACCTCGCCGATGGCGATACCGCGGGTGGCCAGGGCATCCGGGTCGACCTGGGCGCGCACGGCGAATTTCTGCTGCCCCCAGATCTGTACCTGAGCGACGCCGTTAATGGTCGACAACTGCTGCGCCAACATGGTTTCCGCGAATTCGTTGACCATGGAGATCGGCAGCGTGTCCGACGACAGCCCGATGTAGAAGATGGCGAAGTCGGCGGGGTTGATCTTGCGGAACGACGGCGGGTCGGTCATGTCGTCGGGCAGGGCGCGCAGTGCCGTCGAAATCGCCGATTGCACATCCAGCGCCGCCGCGTCGATGTTGCGGTCCAGGTCGAACTCAAGGGTGATGCGGGACGTGCCGGAGGCGCTGATCGAGGTCATGTTGCGGACCCCGGCGATGCGCGAAAACTGGCCTTCGAGGGTCGTCGCCACGGCGGCGGCCATGGTTTCCGGATTGGCGCCGGGAAGCGATGCCGTGACCTCGATGGTCGGATAGTCGACGTTGGGCAGTTCCGACACCGGCAGGCCGCGATAGGCGAACACCCCAAACAAGACAAGCCCCAGCATGACGAGGGTCGTCATGACCGGCCTGCGGATGCACAGTTCCGACAAATTCATCGTTCGTTCCGCGGCCTGTTCAGCCCGCTCCTTCCCAGGGCGCTGCGGGGGATGTGGCCCCGGTCAGCCGCCTGACTTGTTTGCGCCGCCCGTCACCGGCGCGGCGTCGCCCGTTTTCTTTTCGCCCTTGGCTCCCTTGGCGCCATCCGACTTGAACGTCACCTTGGCGCCCTTGAACAGGCGCAACTGGCCGTCGGTGACAATGGTATCGCCCGGCTTCAAGGTATCGCCGATGGCGACGAAATCGTCGATCGACGGCCCCAGAACCACCGGCCGGGGCTGCACCGTCATGTCAGCCGGATCGACGACGAAGACGTAGTTGCCCTTTTGGCCGCTCTGTACGGCGCGTTCGGGCACCACGGCGGCGTTCACGATCGAATCCATTTCGATGACCACCCGTACGAATTGCCCTGGGGTCAGAAACCCGTCGGCGTTGTTGAATTCGGCCTTCAGCAGGATCGTGCCGGTTTGCGTGTCGACGGCATTGTTGATGAACACGACGCGGCCGCGGGTCGGCGGGCGGTTGCTGTCGGGCACGGCGGCCTCGACGGCGAGGGAGCCTTCGGCGAGGCGTCGCTTGATTTCGGCCAGATGCCCCTCGGGTACGGACAAGGCCGCCAGGATGGGATCGACCTGATTGATGACGACCAGGGGTTGCTGGTCGTCGGCCTTGACCAGGTTGCCGGCCTGGACCAGGACACTGCCGGTGCGCCCGCCCAGGGGGGCCCGGACGGTCGTGAATTCCAGGTTCAGTTTAGCGATGTCGACGGCGGCCTGGCCGGCGCGGATGGTCGCCGACAGGCTGTTCACGGCGGCCCGTGCTTCCTCGAACTTCTGTTGCGACGAGAAGCCCTTGCCGCTGAGCGACTGGTAACGTTGAAAATCGCCTTGCGCTTTTTCCAGGTTGGCGCGGTCGCGGGCCAAATTGGCCTCGGCCTCGCGCAGGCGGGCCTGGAAGGGGCGGGCGTCGATGTGGAACAGGGGATCGCCCTTGGCCACGGTCTGGCCTTCGGTAAAAGCGGTTTCCATGATCTGGCCATCGACGCGGGAGCGAACGGACACCGTGGCCAGCGCCTGGATGGTGCCGATGGCGCGGATGGTGACCGGCATGGTGCGGGTCGTCACCTGGGTGACGACAACCGGCGTCGCTGGCTTGCCGCCCGCCTTGCCCGCAGGTTTATCGGCGGCAGGCCCGCCGGCCAGCATGAAATAGGCACCTGTGCCGACCGCAATCAGCAGGACGCCAAGCGCCACGCGCCGAGACGAATACGTCTTCATTGAATTTCGGTGGTTCCGTTCCCCTGAGGAAAGTACTCAGTAGATGCAAATATGACGGAAAATATTAGGACAAGCCGAAACTCTTGGCGAGCGGGCAATTGTAACGAATTGTATTCAACAGGGAGGTGGAACTGGGGGCGTTCGGGCGCAGCGGAAACGCCATCCAGGTTTACTTCGACAGCCGCAGTTCGGTCAGGTGATTGGCGACTTCGCGGAACACGGTCTGCAATTCCGCAGCCCCCGGCGCCAGGTGGTAATAGGGGGCGTCGGGGCCGCTTGCGACCTGTTTGAGGATGTTCTTCAGGTCTTCGTCGTTGTTGGCGAACTGGATGACGTAGACGATGACGCCGTCTGCCTTGACGTTGTTTGCCAGGGCCAGCAGGCGGTTGTTCATTTCGTCGTGGGCGGTGCCGCCGGTGCCCCAGGTTCCTTTGTAACCGTCGCCCGATCCGCCGACGTTCTCGCCGTCGGTCAACAGCACGATGGCCTGCTGGCGGCGGTAGGGGGGATCGGGGACCGCCTCGGTGAAGGGGGCTGACGGTTTCAGTACCCGCCAGGCCCAGCCCAGGCCCTGAGGAATGTTGGTCTGCCCCTGGGGCGAGGTCAGGGCGTCGATCTTGCCTTCGATGACGGCCTTGGAATGCTGCAGCGGCGTGATGCCGTGGCTCAGGCAGGGACCGCATTCGTTGCCGCCCACGGCCATGGTGCAATTGCTCCAGCCAGGCTGCGGATCGCCGTCCGGGCCGATGGGCTCCCAGGCGATCCAGTCCTTGGCTCCGATCTGGCCGACGCCGAGCAGGACATCGCCGTCGTTGCCGTCGTCGCCGTCATCGGCATAGCGCTGAAACACGCAGCCGGTCCAATCGGGACCGGGATC
>DNMS01000221.1:0-1139 GCA_003488105.1 Rhodospirillaceae bacterium | reverse complement strand
ACCGGGTGGGCATAGGCGGCGACGGCGGTCTCGACCGTCATGGCGGGATCGTAGGCCGTCCCGTCGATGGTCACGTTGACTTTGGAATTCCAGGGCACCAGGCCAATGCCCAGAAGGTCCTTATCCGGTGCCGTGCCGAACAGGATGCCGGTCAGGGTCTGGGCGGCGGTGCGCGCCGCGGCGATGCGCGACCCGCCGCCGATGGCGCCCGACGTCATGGACCCGGACATGTCGATGGCCAGCACCACGTCCAGGGCGATCAACTCGCGCTTGACCTGGGAGGAGGCGGACACGCTGACGTCCTCAAATCCCAGAACACGCATGAAGCTGGTCGGAACCACGGCCGAGGCGGTCAGTTCCAAGGTCTCGTTATCGACGTCGGGAAACTTGAGCGGCCCTGTCACGTTGGCGCCGAGATACCCCGCCGGGAAGTTGGCATTGAAAAACATGTCGATGTCGGCGTCGCGGGTCGGCAGAAAGAACGATCGTCCGCCGGCCAATGCCGCCGCGTCGAGGGCCGACGACAGCCGCGACTTGACCAGATAGGCGCGGGCCACATCGGTGCCGATGCCGACGAAACCGATGACTGGAATAATGGCCAGCGCAAGGAAAACGGCGACGCCGCCGCGCCGGCAGGCGCCGAGGTGAATTATAAATTTTCCAATATTATCAATGAATTGCGTCATGTCAGGGGTTTCCTGTACCGACGCACTAATAATTATAGAAAAACAAGCTGGTCAATTGAAACGTTTGCGTAAAACAACTAATAAAAATTATATAAAATTTTATGTAAATGTATTTCTAAAGTATAGATTATTTAAAAATAAATAAAAATTTTGACTTATAACTTTAGTCATAGAAAATTGGGCATCGAGGTTCACGGCGAACCACGAAGATTGTTTCAGGAGAGAAGCCATGAAGACCACCATCATCAAATTGCTGAAGGACGAGTCCGGTGCCACGGCCATCGAGTACGGCCTGATCGCCGCCCTGGTCTCGGTTGCCGCCATCGGTGCCCTGACCACCATGGGCGAGTCCTTGGAGACCATGTTCACCACCGTTTCGGGCAAGCTTGACGAAGCCGTCAGCGAGTAATCCTGACGGATAAGACTGCCCTACGATCTCCATGTCCCTCCCCA
>DNMS01000030.1:3860-6610 GCA_003488105.1 Rhodospirillaceae bacterium | reverse complement strand
CGGCGGGCGCATCACCATCGACGGCCAGGACGTGCGTGCCCTGACCCAGGTGTCCTTGCGCGCCGCCATCGGCATGGTCCCCCAGGACACGGTGCTGTTCAACGACACGGTGTTCTACAACATCGCCTACGGCCGCCCCGGCGCCAGCCCGGCCGAGGTCGAAGGGGCCGCCCGCACGGCGCAGATTCACGATTTCATCATGGCCCTGCCCGACGGCTACCAGGCCACGGTTGGTGAACGGGGGTTGAAGCTGTCCGGCGGCGAGAAGCAGCGCGTGGCCATCGCCCGCACGGTGCTGAAGGCGCCGGCGATCCTGATCTTCGACGAAGCGACCTCGGCCCTCGATTCGCGAACCGAACAGGACATCGTCAAGGCGCTGAAGGCCGTCTCCAAAGACCGCACCACGGTGACCGTGGCGCATCGCCTGTCGACCGTGGTCGACGCCGACGAGATTCTGGTGCTGGAAGCCGGGCGCATCGTCGAACGCGGCAGCCACCCGGACCTGCTGAACAAGAACGGACGCTACGCCGACATGTGGGCCCGCCAGCAACAGCAGGAAAAGGCCCGCGAGACCCTGGCCGACGACGCCCCGGGCATCAGCGTGCGAAACGCCGCCGAAAAACCGGCGGCCAAATAGCCCGGTGCCGACCGGTCATGTTTGACAGTTTCAAATACCCCTACCTATGTTGCATTCTCCCAGCACCTGCACCGTGCGTCGCAGACGCGCCGTCCGACGAACGAAAAGGTCCAAGGAAACGGCATGGATCCCAACGAACTGGTCGAACGCATCCGCAACGGCGATGCAGATGAGGCAATTTCGCAAGTCCTCGCGGAAAATCCGGCCCTCACTTTCGAAAGTCTGGTCGGCGGCGCCCTGAATTGGGGGCTGGACGACGTGTCGGAAACTTTGTTGCGTCGACTTTTGCAAGACCAGCCCGAGCACGAAGCGGCCAACGACCATCTGGCCGAACTTCTGTATCGCCAGAAGCGGTACGAAGACTGTATTCCCCACTACAAATTTCTCTGCACCCGCTTTCCTGATCGAGTTCCCGCTTTTTCCCGCCTGTGTTGGGCATATTTCGAAACGCATAACATCGAGGGACTCCGCGAGACTCTTCACACGGCGCAGCGACAGGTTGTCGACGGCCATCACCTCAGCTGGCAGGCCGGCGCACCGCTGCTTTTTTACCTTTCACCGGACGAGACTGCGGCGCATACCGCCCGCCACCAGACAGTCCGCACCGCTGTCGCCAGCAGTCGCGGTCGGCCGATCTCCCCGCACGCAGCCACACCCCCCTCAGCGGCACGGATATTGACCGCAACAACCGGCGGCGCTTCGGAGTTCGGTTGCGATGCGGCCGTCCTGTCAGCCGCGGTCGCGTCTACATTGGACGGGGCGGAATATCGGTTTGAGTATGGCCCGTCATCCGAGGACATGAACGCCGCCACCCCCTGGCGGCCGGTACCCGGCAACCTGAACGCCGAGTTCATCGCCTCGCCCGATGAAACACCCGCCGCCTATTCGCTTTACGCCGCCGACCTTAGTTGGAATGAAGACGTCGGCGCCTATGTCATGGACTGGCCGTTCGGCAAGGACCCCAATCACCTTTCCGGAATCGGGTTCCTGGAATTGATCTGCGGCCTATGGCCGAATAGTTGCCAGTTCGACGGCAACCAGGAACACAAGCCCTATGAAACAGGGGATCTGCGTGATGCGGAACTGACCCTGGATCTGTACGCCGAAAACATAGATGCGAAAGACTTTCTGTTTTGCGTCGGTCTCGGCAACGTCAGCACCTATTGGATGCTGAGCGGCGCACCGTTCGATCTGTCCGCCCCCAAGGCCGACGGGATGAACGAAATTACAGTCCGCCTGACATCTGATCCGGCATCGTGGACGGCATTCGGAAACAATCCGCGCGAGCAATCAAATGCCGACAGATATGGCCACGGCCCTCTTCACGATGCGCTATCCACCCATATGGGGAACCTCGTCCTTACCGCGACATTCGGCAATTGGCGCGAGACCCTGACGGGCCGTCTAGGGATCAAGCGCGCCGTTCTGAAGTATCGGGATAAAAGTATCCTGCACCCGGACAACGGCACTCGGTTGATCGAGCACCCAATATCCTCCATCAGCGACGCCCACAACCTGACAAACGGCCGACGCGGTGATCCGAACGGAGGTTGGTTCCATTCCGGCCCTGTGACGGATCCCCTGGCATTCCGCTGGCAACTGACCAAGCCCCTGAACATCGCCACCCTGGTCTTGCATCAAGATGTCGCCTGGCCGACGCGGAAATGCCGGATCGGCGTCACGACAGCGGCGGGACAGGACTACACTTGGGATATCGATTTGCCCTGCGACAACGACCCGGTAACGGGGATGCGCCATTTCTCGGTCCGCCTTCCGGCGCTAGGCCCTAGCCTGACCTTCTCCCTGGAACTTTTGGAAGGCGCCGAGGATCAAGGCTTAGGGTTGGAGGCCGTCGAATTGTTCGCGACCGATCATATCCCACCGCCAAGCGCGATACCTGTCTCCGTATGTGAAGAAATTTCCGGGCTTCCCACCGGAGCACCAGTCTTTTACAGGGTCGTTTGCCGCGCCAACGGAGAGGTTCAGACAGGGGAGACTCGGGATCTGCCGGTTCCCCCGAACGACGCACCGATCCTTCACGCCCTGTCTCTGTATGCAAACGCCAGGGACAAGGCCATCGTTCAAGTCCGCGCCAACGCCATGGGACATGACA
>DNMS01000030.1:597-3788 GCA_003488105.1 Rhodospirillaceae bacterium | reverse complement strand
ACACGGTCATCCAATGGCGGTTAGATGACGGCGCGTGGCGGGAAACGGCCCTCGGGTGGGAAAAGACGGCCGCGCATCGCTACCTCCAAGTGCACGCACCGGCCGCCGGAGACCACAGGATCGAGGTGTCGCTGAACAGCGCGGCCGGGGAAAGCCCGGTACAAAGCATTCATTTCACAACCGCCTGACGGATCTGCGATCCGCGGCACGAATTTTTCCCGCCTGCCCGCAATGGTTCGGTGGAAACCGAACCATTGGCTCTTTATTCCGCCCCTATTCCCCAGTAAGCCTGTGCCTCCATCCCCACCGACGCGGAACATCATGGGCATTTTGGAATTGACGATCCTGGCCGGCGCGCTCGCGGGCGGCTTCGTGTCGGGACTGACCGGGTTTGGCACGGGCCTGACGGCGCTGGCGGTCTGGCTGACGGTAATCGAGCCAACGGTCGCCGCCCCCCTGGTCGTGATCTGCTCGCTGATTTCCCAGTTCTTCACCCTGCCCGCCATCTGGCACGCGATCTCCTGGCCGCGCGTTTTGCCGTTTATCGTCGGCGGCGTGGTCGGCGTGCCGCTCGGCACGCTGATCCTGCCGATGGTTTCGGTCGACGGCTTCAAGCTGTTCTTCGCAATCTTCCTGGTGCTCTACTGCGCCTTCACCCTGGCTCAGCGATCCGCGCCCAAGCTTGCCTGGGGCGGCAAGCTGGCCAACGCCATCGTCGGCCTGGGCGGCGGGGTTCTGGGCGGCCTGACCGGCCTGTCCGGGCCGCTGCCAACCATCTGGGCGACCCTGCGCGGCTGGTCCAAGGACGAAAAGCGGGGCGTATTCCAAGGTTACAACACGGCCATTCTGCTGTTTGCCGTGGTTACTCAGGCGATCGGCGGCTTCATGACCCTGGAAGTCGGCCGCGTGGCCCTGATCGCTTTTCCCGCCACCATCGTGGGTTCCTGGGTCGGGCGCAAAATCTACGGCCGCCTGGGCGACAGTTCGTTCAACCAGGTCGTTCTGGCGCTGCTGATGTTTTCCGGAATATCGATGATCGTGGCCATCGTCTGGCCGGGTTGAGCTTTGCCGATCAGCGGGTGCCGCGCGCATCGAGCTTCGCCAAATCCGCGCTGTCCAGTTCGCACTGGAACTGGAACACGCCGATCACATGCCGGTCCGGCTGATCGTCGCCATCGAGGCGAAAAAAGGCGCCTTCGAAGAAATTCAGCGCCGATCTGTCGACATAGCCCAGATTTCCGATCACGCGGACCGGCTGATCGGAATTCAGAACCTTGCGATAAATCTCGAAAGTGTTGCGCGCCGCCTTCGGCGAATAGCTCTCGCTCACCCGTTTGCCGCTACAATCCAATCCATAAAGCTCGACCAGCCGCGTCCCCCAATAACGGCAGATCAAATCCTCTTCACCGGGAAGGACGTCGCGCACGCAGAGGCAGGGCGTGATGGCGTAAATGTCCATCAGGTTGACGTCCGACCATTGCGGCCGCATACGCCCCCCGCGTTTGCGCTGCCAGTATTCATGCAGCGTGATTGTGTTGGGGAATTTAAACGCCGCCGATTCCTCGGCATGCAGGGTGATGCTGGAAACCTTGAGCTGGCTTGTGCGCAATACCGCTACCTGTCGCTGCTCTGCCCGAACGATAAAACCGGTCTATATATTCGACCCTTCTGATGCAGTTGGCCAGATGCTTGCTGCCGTGGCAATCAGCCAAAAGTCAGGGGTCGCACCAGGGGCCGCCTTCCGGAATCCAACGAAAAATGCGGCGGTGTTGCCGTCTAGCGGGCGATCCAGCCGCCGCCGAGCACGCGGTCGCCCTGATAGAACACGCAGGCCTGGCCCGGCGCCACGCCGTTCTGGGGCGTATCGAACGTCACGGCGGCCGTGTCGTCGCCGGTGCCGAACAGGGTGGCGGACACGGGCTTGAACATGGAGCGGATCTTGACCTCGACCCGATGCACCTTGGCCCGCAGGGGGCCGTCGCCCAGCCAGTTGACCTCGTGCACGTTCAGGCTTTCCCGGCCCAAGGCCGCCTTGGGCCCGACGACGACGCGCCGGGTTTCGGGCTCCAGGCGCAGCACGTAAAGCGGGTCACCCATCCCGCCGATGCCGATGCCTTTTCGCTGGCCGACAGTGAAATGGATGATGCCGTCGTGGCGGCCCAGCACCTTGCCCGCCTGGTCGACGATGTCGCCGGGGTCATGGGCTTCCGGGCGCAGGCGTTCGACGATGCGCGCATAATTGCCGTCGGGCACGAAACAGATGTCCATGCTTTCCGGCTTATCCGCAACCGCCAGCCCCAGGCGCGTCGCATGGGCGCGGGTTTCCGCCTTGTCCATGGCGCCCAGCGGGAAGCGCAGAAAATCCAACTGCGCGCCCGTGGTGGCGAACAGAAAGTAGCTCTGGTCCTTGGACGCATCGGCGGCGCGGTGCAATTCGGACCCCGTCTTCCCCTGAACACGGCGCACGTAATGGCCGGTAACCAGGGCATCGGCGCCCAGTTCACGGGCCTGGCCCAGCATGTCCTTGAACTTCACCGTCTGATTGCAGCGCACGCAGGGAATGGGTGTTTCGCCGCGCAGGTAGGTGTCGGCGAAATCGTCCATGACCTGGTCCTTGAACCGGCTTTCGTAGTTCAGGACGTAATGGGGAAAATCCAATTGGTCGGCGACGCGCCGCGCGTCGAAGATGTCCTTGCCGGCGCAGCAGGTCTTCTGCCCCGGGCTGGGTTCGCCCTGGTCGTACAACTGCATGGTCATGCCAACCACGTCGTAGCCCGCCTCGCGGACCAGCGCGGCCGCGGTCGAGCTGTCGACGCCGCCGGACATGGCGACGACGACGCGGCAGTCCTTGGGATCTCTTCCCAGGCCCAGATCGATCATGGCGGTGCTCATGGGGCGGAATATAGGACTTTCCCCGGGCGGTGCAAGGCGCCCGCGCGACGATCCTAGGCCGCCGGTGGCGTCCGCGAGGCCTTCATGTCCGCCGCCGCGTCGTCGGCCGCCCCCAGTTCATCAAGTGTCTTCAGGGTCACGGAGCGGAAATCCCGGCGATAAAGCACCAGCAGGACCCAGACCGTGGTACCGAACAGCATGAGCGGATGGATGAACCAGGGCAGCAGCGCCAAGGCAAAATAGTAGGATCGGAGCCCCCGGTTGAAGTTGTCCTGGGCGCGCGACAGGATCGTCGCCGC